>DATDNL010000622.1:0-9929 GCA_036518315.1 Flavisolibacter sp.
AAAGGCTACGAAGTCTGCATTCTTGGAAACAAAGTCAGTTTCGCAAGCTACAGTTACGATGAAACCTGTTTTGTTATCGGCAGTAGTCTTTGCGATCACTACACCTTCTTTTGCTTCACGGTCGCTGCGTTTTGCAGCCACCTTCTGACCTTGCTTGCGCAACCAGTCGATCGCCGCTTCGAAATCGCCGTTTGTTTCAGTTAATGCTTTGCGGCAATCCATCATACCTGCACCAGTAGCCTGGCGAAGTTTATTAATATCCTGTGCTGTTATTGTTGCTGTTGCCATAATAATCAATTTGACAATTTGAAAATTTGACAATGTGCCAATGAAATCATCAGCACATTGTCTATATAGTTTTTATTAGAGAAGATATCTAAAGTACATCTGCCTATTGACTCTTCGCCACATTGGCACATCGTCACATTGGCTCATAGCCACATTATCTCCTTCCACCGCCCGGTCCGCGACCACCGGCCTGTCCACCACCTTGCGGAGTGCGACGGCGTTGTCCGCCACCTGCTGCTCCACCGGGACGGCTACCGCCAGGACGGCTGCCACCACGACCACGTCCGCCACCGCCTTCAGCTTGTGCTTCGGCTTCCATGCGGGCTGCTCTCTTTTCGGCTTCCTGGTCAGTATTGGCCTCATCACCCTCATCTTCTTTAGCAGCTTGTCTTTCAGCCAAACCTTCTGCGATAGCTGCTGTGATATAGTTCGTGATAATAGCGATCGACTTGGTAGCATCATCGTTTGCAGGCACTGCAAAGTCAACCTTGTTAGGATCGCAGTTAGTATCAACTACGCCAAACGTAGTGATGCCAAGGCGTTTGGCTTCTGCCAACGCGATGTGCTCGTGTCCAATATCAACAATGAACAAAGCAGCAGGGATACGGCCCAATTGAGCGATACCGCCTAAAACTTTCTCCATCTTGTCCTTATCGCGGGTCAATGTTAAACGCTCTTTCTTGGTGATTGAATCGAAAGAACCGTCGTTCAGCATTTTGTCGATGCTCTGCATCTTCTTCACGCTCTTACGAACCGTGTTGAAGTTGGTAAGCATACCACCTAACCAACGCTCGGTCACGAAAGGCATGTTTACGCGCTGTGCGCACTCAGTAACGATATCTTTTGCTTGTTTCTTGGTACCAACAAACAGGATCTTCTTACCACTGCGGGCAATTTGCTTGAGGGCTGATGCAGATTCCTGCAATCCTTCAACTGTTTTATTGAGGTCAATGATGTGAATACCTTTCTTCTCGGCGAAGATGTAAGGCAACATCTTTGGGTTCCACTTCTTCTTCAGGTGACCGAAATGTACACCGGCTTCCAGAAGCTGCTGTTGTAGTGAAGTGTTTTGTTCCATTTGAGTTATTTAATTAGTTATTGTTTTTGATTCTTGATTATTGAATTAGTAATTATTGCTTCATGTGCTTAGTGGCTTCCCAATAATCAATAATTAATAATGAATAATTAACGCTTACTGAACTGGTAGCTTCTCCTCGCTTTCTTCTTACCAAACTTCTTACGCTCTACCGAACGTGGGTCACGTTTCAGCAAGCCTGCCGCTTTTAATGAAGGCCGGTATTCAGGATTCACTTCCACCAATACACGGGCAATACCCAGCATGGCAGCTTCTGCCTGTCCTTTTAATCCACCACCGGCAGCGTTGATCTTCACATCAAACTTGTCAGCAGCTTCAATAGCTTTTAAAGGTCTTTCCACCTGGTTTTGTAAGTAAACCAATGGGAAATAAGATTTATAATCTTTATCATTTACAGTGATGCTGCCGTTGCCACGAGAAATGAATACTCTCGTTACAGCTTCTTTACGGCGACCAACACTATTTTTTTGTTTTTCCATGTTTAATTATTTCTGATGTCTGGTTTATAATATAGAACCAGACGTTTTTAGAATTTTAAATCTTTGGGTTGTTGTGCTGTGTGAGGATGCTGATCACCGGCATACACAAATAATTTCTTGTACATCTTGCGACCGAGACGGTTCTTGGGAAGCATTCCCTTTACACCTCTTTCAATGATCACCTCGGGGCGACGACGAAGAAGATCTTTTGCGATTTCTTCTTTACGTCCACCTGGATAACCGGTGAAGTGGTCATAAACTTTTTCTTCCAGCTTGTTTCCTGTGAATTTGATCTTGTCGGCGTTGATAACTACTACAAAGTCGCCGCAGTCAACGTGAGGGGTGAAATATGCCTTGTTTTTGCCGCGTAGAACAGCAGCAATACGAGAGCACATACGTCCCACGGTTTGATTGGTACCGTCCACAACGTACCAGTTGCGTTGCACGGTAGCCGCATTCGCATGTTTTGTTGTAAAATGTAACTTACTCATTGTTTGAAATTTGTGCCGGGCCATCCCCCGGCGTTTTTTAAATGGGAGCGCAAAAGTATGGTTTTGCCTCTATCCGATCCAAGAAAAAAGGCCACTAATTTAAGAGGTACCTTTGTAACAGGTTGATTTACAGTAAATATTTTGACAGGTTTCTGAAGTCGTTAACGAAAGGAGGTGAAAAACCAGTCGCGGTTACTCGTGAAAAGCTTGCTGGGACACGAGCTTTGGCGTAGAAAAGACTCCGGGTTCTCCTCAGGGACTACCCTCTCCCGCAATGGACATCGCTGTCTGATGTTTCATAGTTACAGGCGAATTACAGGCAAGTTTAGGAAGTCCCGGTTCATAGCCCCTTTCTGTCCGGCTCCCCTCGACTCTATGGCTTAATGTACTAAAAACCTTTTGAACCACAGGCCATGAGCAGGAACTCGTAGGGCGGTGTTTTACAAGTGTCGTCGTACTATTAAATGCAGTGCAACGATGCCTCCTCGGTCGGATTGCAAAACAGCAGTCCCTTCTCAGCGAACGAGCGGGCTGCAGAAGGATGTCTTTAAAACAGCAGAATTCTTTCATCCAATCCCGGTGCTGAAAAATGAGCTAATTTGAGCCCCTTCATGGCGGAAAAGCAGGAGATAAGAACAGTTAATGTTACACGATATGTCACACCTTTAAGAGAGGGAGGTTCTCTGCCGGCAATTGTGGAGGCGGACGACGGGTTTCTTTACGTTCTGAAGTTCAGGGGAGCCGGACAGGGCGTAAAAGCCTTGATAGCCGAACTGGTTGGAGGCGAAATGGCGAGGGCTATTGGCCTCCGGGTGCCTGAAATTGTATTTGCCAACGTCGATCCGGCGTTCGGTAGAACTGAGCCGGACGAGGAAATACAGGACCTTCTTAAATTCAGTGCGGGCCTCAACCTGGCGCTTCACTATTTATCAGGAGCCATCAATTTCGATCCCGTCGTAAATAAGGTCGATCCGTTAATGGCATCCCAGGTCGTTTGGCTCGATGCCTTGTTGATGAATGTAGACCGTACCGTACGCAATACCAATCTTCTAATGTGGAGGAAGGAACTTTGGATCATCGATCATGGGGCGTCTCTTTACTTTCACCACTCCTGGACCAACTGGGAGGAGCAAAGCGTCAAGCCCTTTGTCCCGGTGAAGGATCATGTGTTGTTGAAATGGGCCAGCGAACTTGATAGCGTTGATAAGGACTTTCGTACGCTTCTTTCAAAAGAGAAGATAGTTTCTATTGCTAGACTGATCCCCGGGGATTGGCTGGTAAGCCAGTCCGCGCCCGATGCTGATGAAAACCGAAAGGTCTATGAGCAATTTTTATTGAACCGCATCTCCCATTCCCACATCTTTGTAAACGAAGCACAAAATGCAAGGCAAGCACTTATTTGAATACGCGATCATACGCATAGTGCCCAGGGTGGAAAGGGAAGAGTTCCTTAACATGGGAATCATACTCTATTGCAAAGACCTCAAATTCCTAAATACGAAATACACTATTAATAAGGAGAGGATCGGCGCCCTGTGTGCAGAAGTGGATTGCACAGAGGTAGAAGAGCACTTGCAATCCTTTGAGAAGATCGCCCGCGGCGACAAGGACGGCGGTCCCATCGCTGCACTGGATATTCCTTCCCGATTCCGATGGTTGACTGCCACAAGGAGCACCATCATTCAAACTTCGAAAGTACATCCCGGCTTTACAGAGAGCCCGCAGGCCACCTTGGAGAAGCTGTACACAGAGCTGGTGCTCTGACCTTATATAATTACAAATATCTTGTCACCGTCCTGTCTTACCTGGTAGGTTTTAATAGCCTCCTTTGCCGGGCCCGATTTCACCTCGCCCGTAATGATATCAAATTGGGAGCCGTGCCATGGACACTGAACCACATTGCACATGGTGCTTCCGCCCGCCAGCGAGCCTCCCTTATGAGTGCACCTGTCTTCAAAGGCAACAAAGCGGTCTTCGGTGCGTGCAAGAACAATTCTCTTATTCTTCAGGCGCAGCAACTTCATGCTGTTCACCTTCAGCTCGTCGGCCTTGGCCACTTCGATCTCACCAGATACCCTGTCAATGGAAACTTCATTCCACTTACCGGCGTTGGCATAGCGCATGTCCACACCTATTTGATTGCGATAGACAAGAGTTCCACCCAGCCAGCCGGCGAATACCATCAAGCCAACGCCAACCAGTTCCAGCACCAGGAGTATTGTGTCGTTTGGATCTTGCTGTCGACGCAAGAATAAAGCGATAATGAAAAGAACGAGCATGATCACATTGGTAATACCATGTTTCGCTGCTCTCTTTTTACCCGAGCTTTCGGGTGGAACTGCAAACAGGTAATCAATAAAGCCGGGCACCGCGGCTAGTAGGGCAAAGGCAATACCTGCGAGGTTCAGGTAATAGGCGGTCTGCAAAAGTGCGGGCCTGTCGAGCAACCACCCCAGTAGGTGGCAGGCAAGAGTGCCCGTGAAGAAAGCAATCGGAAAGCCGACGAGAATAGGATGTAGGGGATGGGACTTAATACTGGCCTTGCTTTTCATCTTTTTTGATAAGATCACATCAAAAAGCTTACCCGCGGCCAAAACTGTCGGGCTTAAATAGTGTCATATGATATAAAACGATAGGTTTCGTATCCGTTCTTAACAACGATGCTCCATCTGTGTAGATTTTCGTTTTAATTGTTCAGTAATAGCGAGTAATTGCATTTGAAAGCGCCGATACACACCGCGCCGATCAACTGCTGTGCAAAATCATGAATTGAAATTGGAGCCTGAGGGTATCAGGAAACTGGCCTTGTTATACCATGCCATCGATCATCCGACCCGTATGGCAATCATGAGGCTGATTCATGCCCACGAGGCAATGAGCGTGATGGAGATCTCCGATAAGATGCGTCTGGATAAAGAGACGGTTTCCCAGCAGTTGGGAATATTGAGGAGGGTGCAACTGGTTTTTTCCATGCCCCGCTCGCGGTTTCGGTATTATTCCTTGAACTATAATCTATTGCATCGCCTGCATTACAGGTTCGACCCATAAGATGTTTTCTCATGTGCATGTTAATGCGCAACGGGGCTTGTGTCTACTAGCCCCTCTTTTTTTTATCGGAGTTACCGTTCGATAGCCTCTATCACTTCGGGATCGAGAGGTGAGACCGAGGGCTCAAAATAATGAGTGAGGATTCCATTTTCGTTTACCAGGTATTTGGAGAAGTTCCAGGTGGGCTGTTGCTCATTCCAGCCATTTTTTTCCTTGCTGGTAAGCCACCGAAAGATGCTGTTCTGGGCTTCTCCCTTCACCACAACCGACTTCTTTGCCAGGGGAAAGGTTACGCCGAAGTTCACCTGGCAAAACTGGGCTATCTCCTCATCCGAGCCTTTTTCCTGCTCTTTGAAGTCATTCGCCGGGAAGCCTATCACAACGAGCTTGTCCTTATGACTATCGTATAGCTTCTGCAGGTCCTCGTATTGGTTGGTGTATCCACAGTTACTGGCCGTGTTCACCAGTAACACTTTCTTGCCCTCGAAGCTGGCAAGAGGAAGCGCTGAGCCATTATTCAAATGCACGGTCAACTGGTGAAACGGGAGCGCCGGCGCATCATGTGATGCACCCTCGACCGTTTTATTCTGGCCTTTTGCTTTCTGGAAGTTCATAAAGAACGGATATATCCATTTGAGTATTCGCTGTTTGGGTGTCATAATATCCCCCTAAAGTTCGGTCGAATTGTGATTCGGGTAAAACATTTTCCTATTGATTATCATGCAGAAACCCGTTGTTTTTCGAGTACTTGTACGTTTGGTTCAAAGCTTAAATTTTTCTTACTTTGAATCGTGCTGAAGGATGGTTAATGTGAGCCTCCAGGACGATCCAATATCCAATGCCTATGAAAAGAAATTTTTACCTTTTACCTCTTTTACTATTTCTTTTCACGTACTGTAAAGGGCAGGATTGCAGCAGTTTAACCTTCACCTGGTCAACAACAGAGTCGAGATGTGTGGCAACGGGTTCTATCTCGGTCACCGTGAATGGGGGGTCAGGAAACTATAATTTCAAAGCAGTTGGACCGATCACAACTCCTCTAACTTCCTCTAACATAATTACGGGGCTTCCGCCGGGCTACTACAGCGTGGTTGTTAAAGATCTTAATAGCAATTGCTCTGTCCAGCATGACAGCATATTCATTGACGGTTCTTACAACGACCCCCGGTTCCAGTTAACAAAAGTCAATGCCACCTGCGCAGGCAATGATGGAAGTATTTCCACCCTCAGCCAGCAATATGGACGATCTCCTTTCACCTATACTATTATAGCTCCTTCGCCTTCTAAAGTAGGCGAGAGCAATACCACCGGGAATTTCACCGGCTTAATACCCGGAGAGTATGCTGTCCAACTGCAAGACTCTTGTGGTGGTATACAGGTAAGACGCGTTACCATTGATAGTTACAATTGGTGGTTCGACTCTGTGTCTGTCACGAGAAACGGTTGTACGATGGCCGATGTCTACATTAGGATCAGGGACAGCAAAAACAATCTAAACACTAGCGGCACCGCCTTCGACGGTTTTCAATATGGGTATGTGCTCAACGGTGATACAACATGGTCAGGCAACTATAGTTTTTCACTCAATTTGGGAACGAATCGGCAGTTGATGCTGGTGGTGAAAGACGACTGCGGTGATATACATTCTTCAAACTGGACCCTGCCAAACGATCAGAAGCCGGCGCTGAATCCTGTGAACGTATCGAACCTTACTTGTACTGATTTTACGGCTTCGGTGACTGGGTTCAACCTGACATCTCCCAACTATTGTTTGTATGATACTTCTGGAAACGTGATTGCCTGCAATGGTGCAGGCACTTTCAATAACCTGGTATATGGTAGCTATTGCGTGAAAGTGTTCGACGCCTGTTACGATACAACTATTACGAAGTGTTTTATCGTAACGCAGCCCACGCCTTCCGTGGCCCCTGTCGTTGCCATCACTAACACCAATTGTTCAACCTTCACTGCATCCATTACAGGTCAGTCAAACCTTTCGACACCTAACTATTGTTTGTATAATTCATCCGATGTACTGATCATTTGTAATTCGACAGGTGTATTTGACAACCTCGCCTATGGTTCGTACTGCATAAAAGTTCACGATGCTTGTACCGACAGTACCATCAGCAGGTGTTTCACCGAAGCCAAACCTGTGGCGACGCTTACGGGTTATTCTATAACCGGCAACTACTGCAGTTCGTTCGGTGTTTCGGTAGCCGGGACTAATTTAGTCGCTCCCAAATACTGTTTATATGATACGCTTGGTAATGTGATCACCTGTGACAGTACGGGCATTTTCGATAGTATACCGTATGGCAATTATTGTGTGAGGGCAATTACCTGCGGCGACACCACCAACAGTATTTGCTTTTCCGGTTCGAAGCCTGTGCCTTCACTGGGAACAGGTGTTCAACCCTTCAATAGGAAATGCTCCACTTTTAGCGTATCGGTCTGGGGACGTACGAACCTTACTGATCCGCAGTATTGCTTATACAACGACAAGGATTCCTTGATCGCCTGCGATTCAACCGGCGCGTTCACCGATATCCCTTACGGCAGTTATTGCATAAAGCTTCATAACAACAGCGCCTGTTATGACACGCTCATAACAAGATGCTTCACCGAAGCGCCCGATCCTGTGTCGATCAACAGCACCATGCAAGTGACGAACACTAACTGTAGTACAGTGTCGTTCAAAGTAAGCGGAACGAATCTTACAAGTCCTACGTATTGTTTGTACGACGCTTCGAATACGCAATTGGAGTGTAATACCACCGGTACCTTCAACAATTATCCGTTTGGTTCGTACTGTGTGACCGTGCATGACGGCTGCCAGGACACAACGATGAGAGTCTGCCAAACCTTTGGTGCTACCAGGGGTATTTCATTGACAACTTCCAAATCCTGTACGCTCAACAGCGGCTACGTTGATGTGGCTTTCAATAATAATAGTACTCCTTACTCCATCAAAGTATATCATCCGAATGGTTCAGTGGTATATAGCGTTTCCACTTCTTCGAATCCTTACAGGGTTGAGCTGAAGTCCTTGCCCACCGGCACCCAGTACAAAGTGATTGCCACTGATGCCTGCGGCAATAAAGATTCGGCAAGTATCACATTGGATGCAAACCAGGTTACCAAACAGACAACTGTACGGGCTAAATGCCCAAGCGCCCAGTGGTCGAATGGCTCGGGTGATATCCTGGCCACGAGCACTTCGAACTGGTTCCAGATGGTACCACTGGTAATCAAAAAGAATGGGGGAGACTTCGTTCAAGGCTATTCTTCAGTAGCCGGTAATACTTACACTTTCGCCGACCTCGAGCCGGCACAATATATCGTTCAATACACTCAGAACTCTTGCAATGGGAAGCTGTATGATACGGTGACTGTTTCACCTTATGCCTATCCCACGCAAGGACAGTCCGCCATATACCAGTGCGACAATAATGGTTTCAGTCTGAGTGCCGATGTACGGACTGGGGTTACTCCATACAGTTTTGAGATCATCGGAAGCACGCCTGATAATCCAAGCATCGTAACTACTGCTCAAACCAGCCCGATCTTTAGCATCAATAATGGTACGACTTATTCACTGATACGTTTAAGAAGCACGGATGCCTGCGGAAACGCCACACTAAGCGATGTAAGCGTGTTGCCGCTACAGAACTTTTCCGTGAAAGTGAGCGACAGCTGTTTCTACCAGAATATAACGCTCGCCGTGGATACAATTCCGAATGCCAGCTATACCTGGTACAAGAAGACTACATCAGTTGACAGTGTATTGCTGGATTCAGGACTGACTTATAATCTTCCCTTCTTCCAGCCAGAGCAAGTCGGTCTTTACGAATGTAAGCTGAACGTGAACAATGGATGTCTTGAGCGAATGGCTGCCTTCAACCTGACCGGTAACTGTTACCAGGTCTTGCCGACTTCATTCATGTTAAATGGAAGAAAACGGGACAATAGCAACCAACTATTGTGGAATAACGCTAACCAGAATGGTGTGATCAAATACATCGTCGAGCGGAAGCAACGCAACGAGACAACCTTCACAGCTATCGGGACAGTACCGATCCAGAATAGTAGCAGTTACCAGTTTAATGACAACAACTTTGCTGCGGGTGCAACACAATACCGCTTGAAAGCCGTGTATCTGAATAAGACGGAGTACAGCAATATTGTGATCCTGCAAACAAGCGCCAGTGAAATCGTTGTTTACCCGAACCCCGTACGGAGTGATTTCAGGATCTCTCTAAATTCTGAAAGGCCTACTGACTATAAGATTGAATTGATCAGTGCGAATGGCCAACTACTATTGGCTTCCGAAGCAAAGAATATTTTATCGACCACGCTCAGCTTCAACCGCGACAGTAATATAAAGGCAGGTATCTATTTGCTAAGGATTACTGACAAGACTAAGAACAGAACCGAGATACGCAAACTCGTATTTGAATGATTTGCATGTTGGTTATAGTTCTGTCAAAGCCGCTCCTTTCCAGGAGGGGCTTTTTACTTTACTAC
>DATDNL010000623.1:0-3072 GCA_036518315.1 Flavisolibacter sp.
CGGAACTGATCTATGTTTGTTCTATTTTGTGCTACGTGACTATGTGGTGCAATTTCTCTTTTTCGTTTACCTGTTGTGCACAAAATAGGATTGCACACAATGACCTGAAGAAGGAGCGAGACGTCGTCTATAAAGCAGCTCGCCAATAATCAATAATAAATAATTAATGATCAGGGGAAAAGACAGTAAATGAACCAATAAACGCCTCACCAAACTCCTGGTTTCTCATCTTCCCCTCATTTGCCACTCACCTTCCGTGCGTCTGCCGCGCATTCTAATGGGCAAAGCCATAGCAAAGTCATAGTAAAGACTACTCAAAGCCCTGTCGGAGCCTGCTCGGATTCTTCTTCGGTTTCCTCGGCGAGTTTAATTGCATTTGATGTCGTAATGAAAGTCAAAGATGGCTGCCCGTGACCGTTAAGCCACCTTTCGCTTCTGAACCTTTTGTTCCTGCAGGTATTCTTCCATTGCGGACTCGAAAGAGGGAAGCAGATGCCCCCGCTCGCTGGAAAGCACGGAATTGAACGGCCGCTTTGCAGGGTAATTGATCTCCGCAGCGTTTACCGCATTGATTAAGGACTTGTTGAGATCAAACTTCTCAGCAACGAGGAAGGCAAACTCCGCCCAACTCAAGGCACCTTTATTGGCCAGGTGCCAAATACCCGTTTCGCCGTCTATCAGGATATCAAGGCAGGCGTTCACCAAATGAGGCACATAGGTAGGAGAGATAAAAAGATCTTTTGCTACTGTTACTGTTTCGTAGTTCAACAGAGCCTTACGGATATAATGGACAAAGTTGTATTCATCCCAGGGACCGAAAAAGGCGCTCGTGCGCACAACAAGTGAAGAGAGATACTCTTTTTGTATCAATATCTCCGCTTGTGCCTTGCTTTGCCCGTAAACGTTTAACGGGTTGGGAAGGTCGCTTTCCAAATAGGGAGTTGGCTTACGACCGTCGAAAACCAAATCGCTTGAGAAGTTTACCAGTTGAACACCGGCCTTGCTACAGGCAATTGCGAGATTATGAGGACCAGTTGTATTATCTCTTGTGCAGGCGTCGCATTCTGTTTCTGCATCATCAACCCTAACGAAACCGGCAGCATTAATGATCGCCCAGGGTTTGTAAAACTCAATCGCAGATTCAATTGAAGCCGGTTTGCTGATATCACAATCCTCACGACTTAAAAGCCGGTAGAAAATGCAACGCTCTTCGCAAATCCTCGCGAAAGCACGACCGAGCGTTCCGTTCTTCCCGATGATCAAAAGAGGCGACGAGTGAGATGTCGTATTCATTTGAATCGTATTTGACGGTGAACCGTAAAGCACTCTCGAATCGCGAAGCCACCAGCCTTTTTCTCCAGACAAATGATGGTCACAATTGTTCTTGTAAGAGACCTCTTTTAGAAAGCTTGCCAATGCCGTAGGTCGTAAATGACCTCCACGCAAATCAAATGCTCCCGGTTCATAATCACCATTCTCCTGGGTAAGTAATTTATTCCATCCAAAGGACCCTAGTAGCGCCCAGGTGGTAACTGCTTTTATGTTTATCCCTTGTTGAACTAAGTTGTTAGAAATATCCCACACATGTTTAAACCAACGCAACTGTTCTTCGCGGTGACAATGTATGTGCACTTCAGTAATGGCAATCGGTACCCGGAAACGCTCCCATGCTTCGTTTAATAAGACATCGAGGCCTGTGTCTTCGTCTACATTCACACGAACGACCTCCACGTCTGCATAATGGTCTCTGCCATTACCTCCATGAGTGTGAGGCGGATAAAGATGAATTTTCTCGTCTAAATATCTTTCGGACGTGGGATAATGATTGAATCCAAAAAGGTCCGGGGGGCAAGGGTTTTCATTGAAGAAAAGAATATCTTCTTTAGGGATCCCAAGCTTTATGAAATGGTCCCACAACTTATGGTCCTTATCGAACTTTCCGCAAAGCAAATCGAACGTGAGCCACCTGCGTTCGTTTTCAAAGTCGGCCTGGTATTTCAGCTTTTTAGTGCTGTATGTCTTGCCAAGGTCCTCCGTCTGAACGAGTTTCGCGTCGGGATTGATCTTCCTGATTTCCTGCATGGCCAGCACGGTTCCCTTCAGCTCATTCAATAACATTTGGGTAAATGCTTTTGAATTGTTTTGATGGGGATACCACACGCCATAAAGTCCACTGAACCTTGCCGTCGTCAGTGGTTCGTTGACCGGAGTATAATGTTCAATCCATGGGAATTGTTCGGCAACTTTCTTCGCGTATTCAGCTAAGTAGAAAGGAAAGTTCTCATCCGCAAGATTGGTATAAGCAGGACCGCTGCCATGATGCACCAGTCCTGCAATCACATCGATATTATTTTCTTTGATCTTCTCCAGTTGCTGCGTAATCCAGGTCCAATCAATCTGTCCATTTCTTTCGGGTTGATGTTTCTCCCAAAGAATGGGGTACCGAAGTTTTTTGATACCTAATTGTGCAATCTGTTCAATATCACCTTCGCGATAGTAATGACCCGAAAACTGTAGTTGATCGAAGAAGTTATTTTTTACCCTGTTTATGGTACACTCGATTCCACCCCATACTTCAGGATTGCAATATTGTATTTGTTTGTCCATTAACAACCTTTCCGTTTATAGTACTTTCTTCTTCCTGTCCCTGGATAATCTTCTTGAATGTGGTTAGCGCCTGTGCTACCACCTGGTCCATGTTATAGTACTTGTAAGTTGCCAAACGTCCAACAAAATAGGTATTCTTCATTGTAGAGGCGAGCTGCTGGTATTTCTTGTACAACTCAGCATTCTCGGGCCTTGGCACAGGGTAGTAAGGGTCGCCTTCTGCTTTGGGAAACTCGTAAACAACCGCTGTTTTTGGATGTATCTGCCCTGTGAGGTATTTGAAATCGGTGATCCTTGTATACAATTGTTCGTTAGGATAATTAACCGTACCAGTTGGCTGGAATACTTCTTTGTCTATGGTTTCGAATTTAAATTCGAGAGAACGATAGGGAAGCTTACCGTAGCAGTAGTTGAAATATTCGTCCACAGGTCCGGTGAAGATGAGATTTTTGTAAGGTATGATAT
>DATDNL010000624.1:0-3868 GCA_036518315.1 Flavisolibacter sp.
CACCCAATTGGGAGAGCATGGCCAGAACAACGAATATTGATTTTTTACTAGCTTATAGGGCGGTAGTCCGCGCTCAGTTTGAAGATTGTTCCTGTCTCGTTTTTGCCCAGAGCCTTTACGTGTAGTAGGTCATCTTTAGCCTTGATGGATACTGAAATCTGTGCTATTTCTTCGAATTCAGGATTTACTACTCTTAAAAATTTGCATGTAGAGAGTTCAACAAGGCGGATGGATTTATTAAGGTGCCTTTCCACAAGTTCGTGAACCAATTGTAGAAATATAACTCCGGGTGTAACGGGATGGCCCGGAAAGTGACCTTTGAAAATAACATGACCGGGAAAGAATTTTATAGTTGAAGTAAAACCGGTGGTATCTTCCCCACCATCAACAATCTCGAATAAATTATTAAGCAACTGCATCTAGTCTGTTTTGGAAGTAAGTAAAATAAGCCCTAAGTTTTCCGGGAGCAGGTTATTGTAGACTAGTATTGTTTTCACATGATCACCGTGATTCGAATGTAGTTGCGTCAACAATATATCGAAGGCGTAGTGCATAGCGAATGCGGAACTAGTATAATAAGTGCCGGCGAACTGCTGGTAATCTATCAACTTGCCGGGCAAAAGGTTGGGTAAGTCGTTTTGTTTTACGTCTATAGCAAAAAGAGTAAGATCTACTTCGTCAATAGTTGTGTTGTTAGCCTGCAGAAACTGGTTCACAGTATGACCGTTGTTTTCGACCCATCCAAAACTACCAACATCCACGATTCGAACGGCGCCCGGTTCTTTTTGATTCGACACGAGGAAGAAAGACGCCCCGGAAGTCAATAGGGCATCGTTATCACCTAACCTGCCGTGCATGTTATAAATTGCATTTTCCTCTTCGTCGGCCCCACCGATCAACACGTTCTTCATACTGTCGTCGCAAGATATCATTGCATCTATAAGAGCTTGTTCAAACGAAAGAGTATTCTGCGTATAGGTCATATTATAGCCGTGGTTCTTAAGAAGCAAGGCAATTTGTCCAGCCACGGTATTGTGAGTTGACACGATGAATGAAGTTGGAGAAAGCGGGCCTTCGCCTGCTTCAAGTATTTTGTCAAGGAAGGTTTTAATATTCACCGAACATCCCATACTTGTTCCCACAATAATCGCGTCCGGCTGTTTTATACCTGACTGGTCAAGGCAATCCATTGCGCAGGTAATGGACATTTTTTGTATGTCAGTCATTCTTCGCCTGTCCATGGCAGCAATGAAGCCTGAGTAATCGGGAGCCAGGAGTTCCGATTGCGTGGTCAAATGCTTGAGTGTCGCAGAAAATCCAGGGTTTCTAAATGTTGGCTGATAAGATATGGTGGAAGCGGCTTTGATAAACATGGGTCAGGATTTACTGAAAACCAGGGAGGTACAATTACCACCAAATCCAAAGGAGTTGGACAGCACATGCTGAATCGATGCGGGTCGAAATTCTTTCTCCGGTTGCAGTCCCGTTTCGTGCATTGAAGTCACAAAGTTGATATTGGGCAGAATTGATTGATTGGAAATAGACATTACGCAATAAACCGCTTCAATAGCCCCTGCCGCTGCAAGGGTGTGACCTGTAAATCCTTTGGTGGAACTGAAAGGGGGCACCTTGCCAAATACTTTCTGTAGTGCCATTGACTCGGAAAGGTCATTGTTGACCGTGCCTGTTCCGTGTGCGTTCACGTAATCAATTTCGGTTGCCGATAGTCCAGCCTTTTCAAGAGCGTGTATCATGGCGAGATAGGCTCCCCTTCCATCGGGAGAACTTGCGGTCTGATGAAACGCATCACTGGCATTGTTCCATCCGGATAAAACGCAAATCGGATGATTGCCTGTAGCCGACAGACTCTTCTCATTTTCAAGAACCAGGAATGCGGCGCCCTCCCCGAGGTTAAGACCCTTCCGGTTTTCATCGAACGGTTTGCAAAATCCAGGGTCATAGATGTTTAAAGAGGCGAAGCCCATTGTATCAAATAGGGCTAAAGGTTCGGAGCCGCCGGCAATTACCCTATCCAACCTGCCTGCCTCCATCAACCGTGCCGCTTGCATAATTGAATTGGCACCGGAAGAACAAGCAGTTGAAATCGTGCTGATGTAACCGGTTATACCTAATTCTTCTGCAAGCAACTCCGTGGTTGTTCCATTGTCGTGTACCATCAGATGGTAATGACTGGGGGAATTCGTCCTGCGATCGTGGAAATAATATTTTTCCGTACGGTCCATCCCGCCAACGGAAGTAGATGATATGAGTCCTGTACGTATCGCGCAATCACGCATATTGTTTCCCCAAGCTTCCCTGGCCGCTGGGAGTGACAACAATGTAGTGCGTGAATAATTTTGATCGTGCAGGTGAAAACATTCAGAAAGTTGATCGTTTGTAAGGGACACCTCCCCTGTTATTAGATTGTATTCGGAAGATTTATGCAAACCGGTACGCAATGACCGTAGAGAATTAAGGTTCTCCACTACATTGCCGCCGATAGCAGTTATGGCACCAATACCCGTTACGAATATTTTCACTGCTGCCTGGCTTTTTCTTCCATGATAAATTGCGCCATGGTATCGATAGAGGCTAGCGCTTTCTTCCCCGTCTCCTCGTCGGTTATTTTCACTCCGTGATATTTCTCCAATAACACAACCAGTTCAAGAGCGTCAATTGAGTCCAGACCAAGACCATCTCCAAATAATGGAGCATCATCCTTAATGTCTTCGGGCTTTAGATCTTCCAGTTTCAGTTCCTCAATTATTTGCTGTTTCAATTGATATTTGAGATCCTGTATCATCAAGCGTATTAGTTTGTTGTTTGATTCCCGCGACCTTCATCTCGCATTCCATAAGCATTCGACCATCAAGATAATTTACTCCTTTTACAAGGAACATATTTTCAAACTGAGCCAGGACAAGTATTTCAGTCTCGATGGTATCTCCCAATCCCGGAAGCCCGTACAATTTCAAATTTGAAATCGCGCCAAGGTAGCCATCGGGCTTTGTATCTCCCTTAAATCTCTTGTTTATCGCAAGGCCGGCAGAAGTGGACTGTGCTATATTCTCAATGAGGGCAAATTCCCTAAGCTCATTATCATCCAAAAAGATGTTATCTGCCAGGATGCTAAAATTGGTTTTAAACCTGTCTGCTGAAACCTCGACAACGTTGTCTACCATGACGAAGGGTGGCCGTTGTGGGATGTAGTTTTGTATTTCTTCTTTCGAAATGATGTTCATGAAAAAAGGCCCCCATTTACGTTAATCACTTCGCCGGTGATGTAGGAAGATTTATCGGACGCCAGGAAACTCACCAGGTGAGCCACTTCTTCCGCTTCACCAACACGGCCAACTGCAATTGCTTTCATGTAACTTTCGAGGTTGACTTGTTCGACCATGGTCGTGTTAATGAAGCCCGGTGCTACGGCGTTTACGGTTATGTTCATTCGGCCAACTTCCTGCGCCAATGACCTTGTGGCACCGACGAGACCTGCCTTTGCCGCGGAATAATTGGTTTGCCCGGCCACACCTCTTAACCCTGAGAGGGACGATATATTGATGATCCTACCCATCTTTCGTTTCATCATTTCGCGTATCACCGCTTGAGTAACATTAAACATGCCTTTCAGTGAAGTATCAATTACCTGATCCCAATCGTCTTCCTTCATCCACATAAATAAGCTATCTTTTGCAATGCCTGCATTGTTTACTAAAACCTTTATAAAGCCCTCGGGATTCTTTTGTTGCCATCCGCTCAAGGCCGCAACAACTTCGTTCCTATTGGCAACGTCAAACTGCACTAGTTCTCCGGTTCCACCTTCAGCCTTTAAATTTTCAAGCGCCTCTAATGCCGCCGCGGTGTCGGT
>DATDNL010000625.1:0-7839 GCA_036518315.1 Flavisolibacter sp.
AGATGCGGCTCAATTAGAAGGAAGTAAGGCTTTTGCCAAGTCGTTCATGCAAAGGCACAACATCCCAACTGCCTCTTATAAAGAATTCACTGCGGACAATTTCGAAGACGGCGTTGAATATCTAAAACAACATCCCCTTCCCATTGTGCTAAAGGCTGATGGGCTGGCAGCCGGCAAGGGAGTGATCATTTGCCAGAACTATGTAGAAGCATTCGCCGAGTTTGAGCTGATGATTCAGCGTTCGAAGTTTGGCGATGCCGGCAAACGCGTTGTAGTGGAAGAGTTTTTATCGGGAATTGAGCTCTCCGTCTTCGTGCTCACTGATGGTAAAAATTATTTGCTCTTACCTGAGGCCAAGGATTACAAACGTATTGGCGAAGGTGATACGGGCCTGAATACGGGAGGGATGGGCGCCATTAGTCCTGTGCCTTTTGCCAATGAAGAGTTCATGCAAAAAGTGAAGACACGTATCATCGAGCCAACTATTGCGGGTCTGCAGAAAGATCAATTAGACTACAAAGGATTCGTGTTTTTTGGTCTTATCAAAGTGAACGAAGAACCCTTTGTTATCGAATACAATTGCCGCATGGGCGATCCTGAAACTGAGGTGGTTGTTCCAAGAATTGAAAACGACCTGGTTGAACTGTTACAAGCAACCGCACAGCAAAAACTTGATACCGTTCGAGTTGATATGGATCGTCGCAATGCGACCACTATCGTTGCAGTGAGCGGTGGTTACCCTAATGACTACAAATCAGGCTTTCCCATCTCAGGACTCAACCTCGCTGAGGAAGACAGTATGATATTCTATGCAGGCGCGAAGAAGGAAGGTAACAAGGTGGTAACCAATGGTGGCAGAGTAGTCTGCGCCACGGCCCTTGGCGAGAACTTAGCTGAAGCGCTCGAAAAGTCGAAAGAATTGGTGGAAGCCATCAATTTCGAGGGCAAATACTACAGGAAAGATATAGGGTTCGAATTTGTGTAACTTCATACATCTTGAACATTTATGAAACAGACTCTCTTATTGCTTGTTGCCGTCCTTCTTTTGGCAAGTTCCAAAGCGTCAAGCCAAACGATTGTCAACGAGGCTCGGCCGGTAAAATCCATATGCACGGTGAGCTATCAACCTGTTCATCCCCTGGTTGTGGTAGACGACTTCGAAACTGACATGGAAAGTATGTCACTTGATCCAAAGAATATTGAGTCTATAACTATATTAAAGAATGGACCGTCGACCAAAAAATATGGCGACAAAGCAAAAGACGGAGTGATTGTCATTACCACGAAGCCAAACATTCAATTCTTTAAAATCACCGACTTTATTGATCCGTCAAAGGATTTAAACAAGAATGTTTCACGAATCCAGTTGAATGGCAAGATACTAATGGATATGAGCAAACTGCTGATTGATAAAACTGCTTTCACGAATAGCATGATCTCTACCGAATGCAAGGCCGGTAATGATCTCAAAAGTTTACCGGAAGAAACTCTTGTTATCAGCACCAAGTTTGCTGATAAGAAATAAACGATTGCAAATATGGAAGCTTCGCAAGACCCGAAACCGGGTGAAGTAAGTTACCACGAATACCTGCGTCTTGAACAGATACTAAACGCTCAATATCCTGAAAGCGATCAGCATAAAATCCCGGCTCATGATGAAATGCTGTTCATCATTATTCACCAGGCGTATGAACTCTGGTTCAAACAACTACACCACGAGGCGGATTCCGTAGTGGCCATCATGAAGAAGCCGGCATTGAATGATAACTCGCCTGAACTACAAACCGTTGTTCATCGCCTTAACCGGATGGTTGTCATTCTGCGAGTGCTTGTTCACCAGATCGATATCCTGGAGACGATGACGCCCATGGACTTCCTTGATTTCCGTGATATGCTTCGCCCGGCTTCGGGTTTTCAAAGCTGGCAGTTCAAGATGCTGGAGGCCAAACTCGGGTTGAAGTTCGAATACAGGCACGGAAAAGAATATTACACTTCACAACTGCGAAAGGAGCACGTGGAATTGATCAAGAAGGCGGAATCCGAACATTCATTTCTTGAACTAGTGAACGACTGGCTCGAAAGAATGCCGTTCTTTGATGACGCCGGGCTTTGGAAAGATTTCACCTCCACAAATACGAGTGATCCTTTCTGGACCGAATACAAGAGACGGTATACAAACTCCCTGGTCGAAGCAGAAAAGAATAATATGGAGGCCTTCGAGGAGGTATTGTTTCATCACAAGGAAACACACTACACGCTTTCCGCTAAGGCCAATCGTGCAGCCTTGTTTATCATGCTCTACCGTGGCTATCCTTTACTGCAACTGCCTTTCCAATTATTGAACAACCTGTTGGAGATCGACGAGCAGTTGAGCACCTGGCGTCATCGTCACATGAATATGGTGCATCGAATGATCGGCACCAGGATAGGAACCGGCGGGAGCAGCGGGAAGGACTATTTGAAATCCGCAGCCGACAAGCATTACATCTTCAAAGAAATTGCGCAGCTCACCTCCTTCCTCATTGAACGAAGAAAGCTACCGCAGCTTCCAAAGGAAGTGGAAAGAAAACTTGGATTTACGACTACAGGTTAAATCAAAATGTCGTCTCGAAGCGATTTACGAATCTTTTTATGAGCTACTCTTTGAATATGCGTCAATGCGGGCAGGGTGATGCAGTGTATTTTCCATAACCCAACTATGGATTTGCACGTCAGTAATTCGCCTGTAACTTGCCTGTAACTCGCCTGCAACTTGCCTGTAACCCCACAAACGGGTTGGAGGCCAGAACCACCTGATGGAAGTTTTTTTAGGGACAGGTTTATCACTTATCAACTTTATCCGGGGGAAGGCTTTACCTCACTTATCTGTGAGGATTCCAGACAGCGGATTTGATATCATGGTAAAACAAGAAGGTCCAACCTTCTTCATTTCCCTGTTTCCACCATTGTCGTCTTAAGTGCATCGCCTTATCGGGGTCATAGTCGTACTTGGTCTTGTAGCGTATCTTCATTTGTTGGAGTTGCGGGGCGTCATCGGCACCAAAGAAGACAGTTTCATTTTCGTCCTTAATCCAAAATACCTGGTGAAAGGGGGAGTGCGCGCCGGTGCGATGGTATGTAATATAGTTGTCGATAATGCCATCGTCTTCGTCAAGGAAAGCAACCTGCGAAGAGGTTGTCAATGCTTTCAATTCATCTGGAACAAAGGATGGAAGTCCCTTCTCGATCGCGAAGTCGAGTTCTCTCTTTTGCACATAGTAAATGGCATTAGGCAGGCTTAACCTGTTATGATCGGATTCCAGGCAAACACCTCCCCCGTGGTCTTTATGCAGATGCGACATTAATACTTTGGTTACGTCTCCCGGTTTGATCCCGTGCTTCTCCAGGTTACAGTGCAATTGCATCTTGTGCTCCGCTCTATCATTGAATCCCAAACCTGTATCCAGCAGCAGTACATCCTTTGACGTAATTATAAGAAACGGTTGTATCTCCACCAGGAGGCTTCCCACGGGCCTGTCCTGCAATTCATGAACATCGTCATCGAAGGGAACAAAGAGCTTCGTCTTGTCTATGGTAAAACTTCCTTCGCCAAGGGGAACAATTTTCATCCGGCGAAGATAAGAGGTGGGGCGTTGGAACGCCTACCCCATTCGCTTTTTGGAACGCGGATGGCTCGGATTTGAAGGATTAACACGGCATTCAGGACTTAGCTGCAGGGAACATTCCTGCCTACTAAAGCGATGCAATTAGGTAGGACTAAACATGAGTCATCGTGATGATCGAGGGCTTTATCTCAGTACCATTTGGCGGTCGGCGTCGAGACGGATGAGTATAAATAATAAAAGAGTAAAGGTGACCAACGACGTTCCGCCATAGCTGATGAAGGGAAGCGGGATACCAATTACGGGTGCCAGACCTACTGTCATGCAGACATTGATAACGATGTGGAAGAAGAATACAGAAGCGACGCCGTAGGCGTAGGCTCTGCTGAACACACTTCTTTGTCTTTCGGCAACGGTGACTATCCTAAAAAGCAGGAGGAGATAAATACATAATAGCACTGCAGTGCCAACAAATCCAAACGATTCTCCAATGGTACAGAAGATAAAATCTGTCCTTTGCTCCGGAACAAACTTGTTCCTCGTTTGGGTTCCTTTCAACAATCCCTTTCCTACCACACCGCCCGAACCGATGGCAATTTTTGATTGCTTGACATTGTAATCGGTATCCTTCTTTTTCTTGCCCTCGAGTGCCAGTTTTAACCGGTCTTCCGGTTTCATGTACTCATCAGGAACATCTTTACCGATGGTACTGAAAATACGTTCCACCTGGTAGGGCTTCAATACGTGTTTGAAGGCAAAGGGCACCACAAAGCGCTGGATGCCTATACACAACACGGAGATCATGATAATGCCTATGAGCAAGGCCCTGTCTCTCCTGATCTGTCGCCACATAATATATATTACCAGAGCGGTGATTCCTAGCAGAACAATAGCAAGTATATTCTTATCGACGAGTAAAGTTGCAACTACCAAGGCCGCGACGAGAAAGCCGACAATGAGGATGGCGGGGGGCAACCCCTCGCGGTACATGACAATAAAGAAGGAAAAGTAAACCAGGGCAAGCCCCGTCTCACTCTGTGCAATACTTAATACTGCCGGGAACAGAGCTATGGCACCCGCTATAAGGTGCGATCTTGTCTTACGAAAGTCCATATCCGGCAGCGAGATATATTTTGCCAGGGCAAGCGTAACGCAAACCTTACAGAAATCGGCTGGCTGGAAGTTGAAGCCTCCAAGCTTAATGATCGATTCCGTTCCTTTAATCCTCGAGTGAAACGGAAATACAAGCAACATGAAAAAGATCCCCACTGCATACCAAAGATTGGCCGTGGCGGGAAAGAATTTACTATCGGTTAACAGGATAAATATTCCAAGGAAAGCCGCGATGATAAAGAAGTAGAACTGCTTGCTGTAGTCAGTCTTAAATGAAAAGAAGCCTGCCACTAAAGATTCGTCCTCAGAAGTAACAGCATAGATAGCCATAATTCCTATTGTCACGAGCAACAGGTAGAGCCAAACCAAACTCCAATCGATCCCTTTTGAAAATCCCGGTTCTTTGCGCGTCATCTGGTTATGGCAGTTTTGTTCTTAAATGTGATTTCTTTCTTAGGCTCCGTCATATCGATTGTCTTCATAACGATCCGCTCCTTGCTTGGTAACGAGTCGGTTGGCATGACATTCGGCTTGTGCAGGTATTTTCTGATATAGCTGCTATCTTTTGTGAGGTTGAAATAGAACCTTGCCCTCACGGAGTCTTCCTTGTATTGAACACGAGGAAGGTAAGAAGGCATCAGGTTTGAGTTACTAATCCTGTCGGCTTCGGCCTTACGGTCGGCTCTTAAGGAGTCAGTCAAATATTTCTCAAGCATGAGGTAAGCCATTGGTCCTGCCCAAGTGGCACCAAAGCCTCCATTTTCCACGATGACTGCGACAGCGATCTTAGGATCCTCCTTAGGAGCAAAGCAGCCGAAAACAGAGTGGTCTTTGAGCTGGATCACTTTCCCATCGAGAACGATCTTGTTTTCGGCAGTTCCTGTTTTGGCACATATGTCAATTCCGGGAATGCCAGGTATAGGTGCAGCTGTACCTCTTGTAGTGACCTCGTGCATACCCTCGATAACGATATTGTAAAGAGTATCGGAAATATGAACAGGTATTTTATGTTTGATCCTGTATTTGTTCAACAGAGTGTCATCGGGTTTCTCGTCATCGATCGACTTTACAAAATGCGGAACGTAGTAATAGCCTTTATTCGCAATAATGGACATGACGTTGGCAATCTGGAGAGGTGTTACAGACATTTCGCCCTGGCCGATCCCAAGCGAAACGTTGGTGCATGAATTCCAATACCCGTTATACCTTCTATTGTAGAAGGAAGTATCCGAGATATTTCCCTTGTCTTCACTTGGCAGATCAACGCCCAACTGGTGACCGTAGCCGAAAGCATTGACATATTCTTTCCATTTAGCATAGCCGTCCTTCACATTGCCTATGCGAGGATTGTCTAGAGTGGCGCGAAAAGCCATTGAAAAAAATGAATTGCAGGAGAAGGCAATGGATGTCAACAAATCCTTTGAGTGGCCTTGCCAATGTTCTGTACATTTCACTACTTTATTACAGCCGTAATAAGCACCGGTACATCCAATACCTGTTTGTGGAGTGATTACTCCCTCGTCCAATGCAATCAAAGCACCCACCGGTTTATAGGTAGAACCAGGAGGATATTGTCCTTTGATGGCACGATTCAACAGGGGTCTTGACACATCAAGAACGAGCTTGCCATATGTCTTTTTAAAATTGGCGCCAGTGAGTTCGTTAGGTGTAAACACAGGTCCGGATGCCATGGCCAGTACACCACCGGTTTTGGGATCGATGGCCACAATAGCTCCGATCTTATTCTTCAATAGTTTCTCAGCAAGTTGTTGTAATTCGGCATCTACATAGGTTCTTAATCCCTGCCCGGCTACGGCACGTTCGTCCATCTGCCCGTTGGCATAGCTTCCCTTCACTCTTCCCCTGTTATCTTTCACCAACACCTGTAAGCCGCGTTGACCCATGAGCACCTTCTCGTAAGTATTTTCCAGTCCTGTGCGGCCCACGTAGTCGCCGGGTTCATAGAATCCTCCTGACCGGGCAATAATACCTGAATCCACTTCACCGATATATCCAAGAAAGGAGGCTCCTGCATCAAAGGGGTAAGTTCGAACAGGACGTTCCTGCAGGAAGAATCCATTACCGAAACGCCACATATTCTCATCGAGGCGCGCATAGCGTTCAGGAGTTAATAATTCTTCAAAGGCAGATGCACGATTCCGATTGCCACCGTTTTTTACAATGGCATCTATTATACGCTTGTTGAATTCGGCTGTGTCTATTCCCAATAGCTGGCATAAATAAGAGGTGTCAACTCCCTTTATTTCCGATGGAGTCACCATCAGGTCATACATGAGAGTATTTTTTACAAGAGGCCTGTTTTTACGATCGTAGATAATTCCACGCGCCGGATAAACGGTCTTCTTCAACAAGGCATTTTGTTCTGCTTTGATCTCGTATTCGTTGGATAGCACCTGTAAATGGAAGAGTTGAGCCAGGATCACGAGAAAGGCCAGCACGAAAAGGAGGCGTATGATATAACTGCGAGATTGGTTAAACACAGGCTTTGATTGATTGCGAAGAAAACGAATTGTGGGTTACGGTGCAAATGCTATGCAAATTTGATCAAAGGTTTGATCATTTACAAAAGAACGAAAACTCTATTTGCGAATATTTTGTAAAAGGGCTTAACAGGCTAATGAATTGCCTTGAGGTTTGGGAAATTCTTACCGGGTAGACCGCTCAATGAAAACAACAAGATGGGAATCTCCCGGCGTCAGGCCGTATTGGTACGGAACTTTAGCTTGCGTGGGAACAAGAGCTCCACTGTAAACACCAGAAGCAGGCTGATACCTGTTGTAGAAAACACCTTAATAATGAAGTCGAGGAAGGTGCCGAACTGCAGCCACTCCAACAGGGTAAGGTAGGTATGGTGCAGAACAGTAAGTATAATCACATAGACGGCATACGGCGCCCAACCCATCGATCCTGCTGAGGGTTCACGGTAGTTGAATTCGGCAGTATCCTTGGGAATCAAGATGGAGACTATAAAAGGCCTTACGTAGGCGATAAGCACGCAGGCCGCAGCATGGAGACCGGGCGTCTGTTTGAAATAGTCCAGGAGCAAGCCTGTAACAAAACCGATTAACAAAAGGCTAAGTCGGTTGAGGGAGAAAGGCAACCA
>DATDNL010000626.1:0-5667 GCA_036518315.1 Flavisolibacter sp.
CGGAACTCTTCGATCAATGCATTACCGCCCGGGAAAAAACTACAATGGTTCTTGAATCCGCCGAAGTAGACAAGCACGCCATTCAGTTTATACGCCGGCATGCCATAGCTGATCGTTTCTTCTGCCGTTGGAGCGGCTTCCCTGATCGTATTGCGGATCGTTTCTAAGGCACTCCTCTGTGGGTCTGGGAAAAGATGGATATACTCGTCAACCGTTTTGACTGCTTTCATAAAACTAATTATTAGAACGGTCTTCAATGGGGAACTTGAGCTTCTCTTGCTTTGCGAATGGTGAGGGACCTTGTTCGTAGCTAAAGTAAAGATATTTAACAGTGAGCTTTGCTCAATTCTGCGGCATCGTAGCAAAATTGAACATCCACCGGATGCCGAATCTGTCTTTGCAACATCCCCAATAACCCCAGAATTCCTGTCGCATAGGCGCAACTTCTGATCCTCCTTCAGATAAGACTGCGAATAACCTGTCTGTCTCTTCTTTGCTGTCGGGCTCAAGGTTAATGGTCACGTTATTCCCTTCAATTAACTTATGTCCCAGTGATTCGAGCATGTCCGTTCCCATCAGTCTTGTGCCGCCAAGGATCGGTAGTGCTACGTGCATCACTTTGCCCTGGTCTTGTTCTGAGAAGGTAGGCCGGCCTGGCATAGGAGGGATATCTTTATGGTACATAATTGGTCTCTCGAAGTCCGTCCCAAATACAGACTTATAGAAGCGGAAGGCCTCTTCTGTGTTCCCCATGAAATTGAGGTAGATTGATACACTTGCCATAAAATTGTTTTGTTGGTTTATGATCGGGTTTAAATTCAGATGATAGTTCTAGATCTAATCTGCATCATTCAAGCCGGCGCGACCTTATTCAAGTATTGTACACGAAAAACCGGACTCTTTCATTAACACGATGATGGACTCGCTGCATAGGTCTATACCCTCCACTCTTAACACCCTGTCACAGTCCTGCAAATCAAAATTAACACGGCTACCCGGAAACCGACTCACTAGCGTTTGAATGATCTCTCTCGCATTCACTTCATCTTCAACATCGGTCTTAAATACCTCTACCGCCGGCGTCTTCATATTCGTAGCTTTTAAGTAAAGTATTAATGGCATTCTGTTTTTCGGGCACGTACGTAAGAATGACAATGCCCGTCGAACTTTCGGTCGCTCCGATAAGTTTCAGCCTGAAATCTTTCTGCACCGCACTGAAAATGGCCTTGCCTTTTCCTATGAGAACAGGATTCACAAACAGGTGATATTCGTCCACCAGGTTTTGATCAATAAAGGACGATACAACGCCGGCACCCCCATAAAGCAGGATATCCTTTCCCGGTTCTCTTTTTAGCTCTTTTACCTCCTCCTCGATATCTGGAGCGACTCTCACGTTCCACCAATCAATATGCGTAATGGTTTTAGAAAAAACCACCTTCGGTAATTCGTTCAGCCGTTGTGCCATCCACTTATCTTCTTCACAGCTTTCCGGGTTGCTTGCCACAGTCGGCCAGTAAACGGCCATTCCCTCGCCCGTAGCTCGTCCCATCAGAAACGTATCCACAGAATTGGTGAGCTCAGTTACGTAGTTCTTCACCACCTCGTCCCAATCCCAAACCATCCAGTCCATCTCACCGTTTGGCCCACAAACAAATCCGTCAAGGGTGATCTGCATCTGTAACTTTATCTTTCTCATCGTATTTTTTATCGGACAACTTCAATACAAATTTTTGACTAAAAATCAACATTCTCGCGGTGGCCCTACGGCAATTAAAGGGGTTGATTGCGACACCAGATTGCCTTAGCTTTAGGTCAGAATTGCGGCTATTACCTCGAAACAAAACCAGTTAATGAAACACATTTCCATCTTAATCCCTGAAGGCAATATTAGTTTGGTGAACGTTGAAGGCTGTCACCAGATATTTTCTGAAGTGAATGGTGTCCTGGCCCGGGCAGGCAAACCGCCCATGTTTAAGATTCAATTGGTAGGAATAAGAACAGAAACGTCTTTGATCAAAGGTCTGTTCAGCATTCATCCGGATGTGCTGATTGGCGACCTGCCACACACCGATCTTATCATTATTCCCGCCATTCACGGAAACAAAAAGCAAATAATTGCCGACAACACTGAATTCATTCCGTGGCTGGTGCAGCAATATAATGGTGGCGCAAGCATAGCTTCCCTTTGCATCGGTGCTTTTCTATTGGCAGGCACTGGCTTATTGAATGGAAGAAAAGCAGCAACCCATTGGGTAGAAGCCGATGCCTTCCGCGCCATGTTCCCCGAAGTCCATCTCGTCCCCGATAAGATCATCACAGATGAACACGGTCTGTACACAAGCGGAGGTGCTTATTCCTGGCTCAACCTCGCACTCTACCTCGTTGAGAAGTTTGCCGGTCGCGACATGGCCATTGTGTGTTCCAAACTCTTCGAAATACAAATCGAAAGAGACAGCCAGTCGGCTTTCATGATCTTCGACCCACAAAAGCAACACCAGGACGCGGCGATCAAAGAGGTCCAGGAATATATCGAAAAGAACTACGGCGAGAAGATTTCCATAGACGATTTGGCCGTCAAAGTGGGCTTGAGCAGGAGAAACCTGGAAAGGCGCTTCAGGAAGGTAACTTACAATTCCGTTTTGGAATACGTGCAGCGGGTACGCATCGAGGCCGCCAAGCAGACTTTGGAACGAAACCGCGAGAATGTGAACGAAGCCATGTATAAGGCGGGCTATAACGACATCAAGGCCTTCCGTACTACATTCAAAAAACTTACGGGGTTATCTCCACTTGAATACAGGAATAAGTATAGCAGGGTTGAACGCCTTGTCCAGGCCTGATGTTGTCTAAAGAAACTTGTCTGGTTTGGGTACAAGGTTTAGGAAAGCATCCTGTTTCACCTTGTACTTTCTCTTATCGAGCTTGTAGTAAAATGCGCCTTTTTTGGAACCGGATTTGTCTTTCGCACTTTGCCTCACCAACAATCCTGTCGAAAGAAGTTTGCGTGTAAAGTTGCGGCTGTCAAAGTTTGTCTCATACACGCCCTCGTACATGTTCTGTAAATGTGGGATGGTAAATTTCTGGGGCAACAATTCAAACAGGATAGGGTGTAATGCTGCTTTATAACGCAGTTGTTTTTGTGCCATTCTCACCATATCGTCGTGATCAAAGATCAGGCGGGGTTTGTTGGCAAGAGGCACCCATTCGGCATGGTAGTCTTCGCTCAATTGCTTTTCATACTGGTGAATGTCTATGAGTGAATAGTAAGCTACCGAAATCGTTCGCTCTTGTGGATCACGATTAACATCGCTGAACGCCTGCAGTTGTTCAAGGTATACATTTTCGAGTCCGGTAAGTTCCTTCAAAACACGGTTGGCAGCTTCGTCAAGCGTCTCGTTCTCCCTTAAAAAGCCACCCATCAGGCTCCACTTATTCTTTTCAGGTTCAAATCCTCTCTTGATCAAAAGAACTTTCAGGTCTTGCCCATCGAATCCGAAGATGATACAGTCTACGGCAACAAGCACGCGTTTCTGCCCTAAATATTGTTTCATGTTATAGCAACCGAGTTATTAGTTAGTAATGGTCGATTCCATCCGTTCCTTGCAGACTCGATAGGATAAAAATAAACTCTTGCCACCAATTCACCACCTGCTATTTGCCTATCGCGTAGGCAATATCATTCCACCTGATCTCATTCTTGAACTGGTGAATATTCGTGTCCTTGTTGATCATCAGGCATTCTATTCCGGCAATTTCCGCGAAATCGGAAAGGTGTTCTGTTGTCAGGTTCTGGCTATAAACGGTATGATGCGCGCCGCCTGCCAGTATCCATGCCGTGCACGCCGTCTGCATATCAGGCTGAGGTTTCCATAGTACTCTCGCTACCGGAAGTTTTGGAAGATCATGTTTAGGTTTAACGGCAATAACCTCGTTGATCAATAACCTGAACCTGTTTCCCATATCTATCAGCGAGGCATTCAACGCCGCGCCTCCGGCTACATTAAACACCAGCCTTACCGGATCTGCTTTTCCGCCAATACCCAAAGGATGAACCTCGCAGGAAGGCTTGCCATCGGCAATGCTCTCGCAGATCTCAAGCATATGTGCTCCCAACACCATCTCATTCCCCGGCTCAAAATGGTAGGTGTAATCCTCCATAAAAGAGTTACCACCTTCCAGCCCCGTTGCCATGACCTTCATCGCCCTTACCAACGCAGCCGTTTTCCAATCGCCTTCGCCTCCAAAGCCATAGCCGTCCTTCATCAGGCGCTGCACGGCAATGCCCGGCAACTGTGCCATTCCATGAAGGTCTTCAAACGTATCGGTAAAGCCCTTGAAGTTTCCTTGTTCAAGGAACGCCCGAAGTCCTATTTCAATCTTGGCTGCTTCACGCAACGACTTACTCTGCCCATCTTTCAAAGCACCCACTAATCGGTACTGTTCACCATACTCTTTCACTAGCTTGTCAATCGATTTATCACTGACTTCGTTCACCATTTTTACCAGGTCACCGATCCCATGGAAATTTACAGAGTAGCCGAACTTCAATTCAGCTTCCACCTTATCGCCTTCTGTGACGGCAACATACCGCATGTTATCACCAAAGCGAACAAACCTGGCACCCTGCCAGTCTTGCCAGGCGGCCGCAGCTCGCACCCAGTTGTCGATTTGTTTCAGCACTTTCTCATCTTGCCAGAAACCAACAACCACCTTCCTGTTCATCCTCATTCGGCTCATCATAAACCCAAACTCTCTGTCGCCATGTGCCGATTGATTCAGATTCATAAAATCCATATCAATACTGTCCCATGGAATATCGCGGTTAAACTGTGTGTGTAAATGCAATACGGGTCTTTGTAGAATCTTCAAACCATTGATCCACATCTTGGCGGGTGAAAAGGTGTGCATCCAGGTAATGATTCCAACACATTTCTTCGACGCATTAGCTTCCTGGCACACGGTATAAATTTCTTCGGGTGTTTTTACTGTCGGTTTGAAAACCACAGACAAAGGCACCTGTTCGGACTTATCTAAAAATGAAGCAATCTGTTGTGAGTGTTCGCTAACCTTTTTTAGTGTTTCCTCGCCATATAAATGTTGGCTACCGGTAACAAACCATACCTCTAATTGTGAAAAGCTTTTCATGAAAGTGAAGTTACAATTATAAGCGTAAATTGTACATTTATTTTACCAGGTCCGGTTGGCAGCCTCCCTGGTATTTTGAACGAATCCAGGGGATAGATGGTTGTTTTTGGTTTGGATATAAAGGAAATAATGCCTGGGGTAATATTGTATGTCAATTGGACATGACCTTCATTGCGCACAACATATAAATTAACTCGAATTAAATAAAATGAAAAAGACTATCGCTTTCCTGCTATTAATGAATCTCACTACTCATTTGTGGTCGCAGCCTAACCCTGTCTTTACTGTCAAACCAAACAGCATTAAAGGAACTGTCCAACCTACCATGTGGGGCATCTTTTTTGAAGACATAAATTTTGCCGCCGATGGTGGTGTGTACGCGGAACTCGTAAAGAATCGCTCTTTCGAATTCGCTTCACCCATGATGGGATGGCGCGAATTGAAGAAAGAGGGGGGTAGCGGAAATATCCTCGTTATCAATCGCGTGAATAGCAGTCAAAACAATCCACGGTTCATTCGTGC
>DATDNL010000627.1:0-3039 GCA_036518315.1 Flavisolibacter sp.
TAAGAAAGAGGGTTTGCAGAAAGCCAATTTAAACTATCGCCTGTTCGTAAATAAAATCTCTGCCCATCTTGATATCCCGAAGAAAGTATTCGTTTATATTTCTGAACTGGTTACCTCTCCCGTTACAGTCGGCTACCTGAAACCCTTCATCCTGTTACCGGTTGCCGCATTAAGCAATTTATCCACCCAGCAGGTCGAAGCCATTCTGTTGCACGAACTTTCACACATACGTAGATATGATTACCTCGTCAACTTTATTGTAAGCATCATCAGCACCTTCCTCTACTTCAATCCTTTTGTAAAGCAGTTGGCAAGAGCCATTGAAGAAGAAAGGGAAAATTGCTGCGACCAGTTAGTATTACAGTTTGGCTATGATAAGGTGGGATACGCTTCTGCCCTTCTTACATTGGAAAAGTTATCGGCTGTCCGTCATGCATTGGCCCTGGCTGCTACAGGAAAGAACTATTTGATACACCGAATCGAAAAGATTGTAGGTATGGAACAGAAAAAAGGCTTTAAGAGAAACCAGTTCGCCGGGCTGCTGGCTGCGTTGTTTTGCATAGTAGCATTCAATTCAATCCTGATCATAAAAGACAAGAAGCCGGATGCTGGTCTTTATGCGGCCGTTGATTTCGCCAATCCATTGAATCTTTTAAACGATGATGCTGCAGGTCATAACTACATTCTTCCGACTGACCATAAAGGAGATAGTAAAGCCTGGGTTGCCACTACAACCGGGAATAAGGTGAAGTTTACTCCCGAAACGGAAACGACGACTATCGACCGCGACCTGTCTACCCCCGCGGTTAATAATATGATCGTAAGAGTGGCGCAGGATGACGTTGATGCCTCTTTGACGGCCGAGCAAAAACAAAAGGTCAAGTCAACTGTTGATGCTACCAAAAAGGTTTTAGTTAATCTGCAATGGAAGCAGGTAGAAACATCGATCGCTGACGTGTTAACCGAAAACGAGAAGGTAATTGCTAAGAAAGAATACGTCAATCAATTGAATCAAGCCGACTATTGGAAGAATATCGAGCAAAACATGAAGGCTCAATACCAAAGCATGGATTGGCAGAAGATAGATGAGAAGATGAATAATGCACTTACTGTAATCCAGTTAGACAGCCTCCAGGAAGCATATACAACTCTTTTGACACAATTGAATAAACTGACGTCTGACGTAAATGCAAAAGCCGAATTGAATCTTTGCCCTCTACCCGACCAGTCCATAGAGGAAATTCAGAAGACAAAAGAAGAGTTAAGCAGCAGGCTTAATACGATTAAAGCGTTACTTAGTAATAAGAAGGTCATTCGCCTGTAACAGGGCTCACCACATATTTCTCGGACAAGAGTCATCGTATCGGTTTCCTAACAAGAAACCGATTATGATTTCATGGGTTCCCTTACTCACGGTTCCAAGGTTGGTAGTGGTATAGTCGTATGCATACCCGATATTGAAAGTGTTACTTACGTTCAGACCAAGCATCGCAGCATACCCATATTTAAACCGGCAACTGCCCCCTATCCAAAGAAGATCGCGATACTGTATTTTAATGTTGGCATCCAGTTGCGGGTCAAGCGGCGTCACATATTTCAACATGACCGATGGCAGGGCGTTGATATCGTCTGTTAACAGAAAGCGATAGCCGGTTGTCAGGAACAAGTGTGGGACCATTTTGAAGCCAAGACTATCACCAACAAAAGATACCTTCTGTGGAATGATCTGCTGTGCACTTAATCCAAAAAAGTAATCAGCAGAATAGATCCAAATACCGGCGGCGAGGTCCGGCCTGATTTTGTACACTGAACCGCTATTTCCTTGCGCCGGGTCGGTTGGATCATTATTGGCAAAGGTCGACTTTGACCCGTCACGACCAATCTTCATAATACCTCCTGCAAAGCCTGCCGACATATTTGTTCTTGGAGACAAACCAATGTGATAAGCATATGAAAGATTTGCAGAGAACTGGTTGTATAATCCGGTCTTGTCGTTTACGATGCTCAGTCCCACCCCGTGGTGTGGTTCAGATGCTGAATAATTCTCCCAATACCTGCTCCCTCTTGGATTTTCGCCAGGTACCTGGAAGGAAGTCGCCGAAGTTTTGTAATCTTTTTTACCGATGGGTGTTTGTACAGTAAGGTACATTGTCTTTGGAGCGCCATCGAGTCCCACCCATTGGTCCCTGCTACTGATCTTTACATCCGTGTAGTTTTCTATTCCACTTATCGCGGGGTTAATAATATAATTATTGAGAATGTACTGCGTGTACTGCGGCCTTTGCTGTGCATGGCACCATCCCATGCTTTGCAATAGCACCATCAAACAAGTTATTCTTTTCATGCTCACTATCTTATGATGTCTACGAAACCAGACATTTGTTTGCGGCCGTTCTTAGGATTGATGATATAGTAATAAGTTCCTGCGGGTAAGGGATTGCCATTGAGTGTACCATCCCAGGGTTTGGTATAACCATTGGAATGGAAGACCAATTGACCATAACGATTGTAAATATCAACCGTGCAACCGGGATAGGTATTGAGATATTTGATCTCCCACTGATCGTGTATACCGTCTCCGTTGGGTGAGAAAGTATTTGGAATGGTCGGCGTCTTCAACACTTTCACAAACACTTCGTCCGTAGAAACGCAACCATCAGCGGAAGTAGCCGTTAAAGTGTATGTTATGTCATCCGTTGGTGTGGCTGTTGGTTGAATGATGGCAGGATTGTTTAGCCCCGTCGAAGGCGCCCATACATATGATAATCCATTTCCTGTACCCGTGGCAAGAAGAACGGTATTGCCACCTTCCAAAACAAAACGGTCGGGACCTGCATCGATTACCGGTGCCGGGTAAACAGTTAAAGGTTGTTCTGCGTAATTGATACACCCATTGGTAGCGGTAAATGTGTATCGAATTGTATGCGGCCCTACGCCTGCCTTTGAAGGATCGAATGTTCCTGAAGCAGTGATGCCTGGCCCTGAATATACTCCCGTACCCGGCAGGCCATTCAGAAGCCTTGCCTGGCTAACCTGGAA
>DATDNL010000628.1:0-4766 GCA_036518315.1 Flavisolibacter sp.
TCATCAATGTTTTCCTTCCCGGTCTTTTCGGATATAACAGAAGCTACGCCGAAAGCGGCGAGGTTGGAGAATACATAGATCAGGACAAAATAGGTAATAGACGTTAATCCAACTGCTCCATTGCTGCTCATACCCACGAGAATGAAGCCCACCTGGGCAATGGACGAAAAGGCAAGGAAGCGCTTGATATTCTGCTGGCGCAAAGCAAATAAATTACCGATGATCATTGTTGCCAATGCCAGTATAACGATCATGTTGTACCATACGCCACTTAATGGCTGGAATACTTTGTATAGTGCTGTCAAGAAGATAAACGCAATGGAACCTTTAGATACTACCGACAGGAAGGAGGCAACAGCAATGGGGGAACCCTCGTATACGTCGGCCGTCCACAGGTGGAAGGGCACTACTGAAAGTTTGAAGCCGAAGGCGGAAACGAGGAATACAAAGGCAAGGATCTGCAGAGGGGCAGAATTCAGTGCCTGCGGCAGTTCATAAAAACTTATCGTCCCGGTGGCACCATATACAAGTGAGATGCCAAACAAAAGAATCCCGCTTGAAAATGCTGATGACAGGATCATCTTCATCGCCGCTTCTGAGGATGTTCTTTTTTCCAAATCGAAATTACTAAGGGCCGCCACGGGAATAGTTGATAGTTCCAAGCTTAGGAAGAACATGAGCAAGTTTCCACTGGAGATCATGAAGAACATCCCTAGCTGTGCAGATAAAAGAAGGACAAAGAACTCTGGCAAGTGAGGAGTTTTCTTTAGCCAATCAGCACAAAGCAAGGAGATGAGGAAGACCGCAACACTTAAAATGAATTTCTGAAAAGCAATAACAGAGTTGGTATAGAACATACCGCTAAAGACGCTTCCATTTTTCCAGAATAGAAGGCCGACGACGACGTTTGCGAATAATAATACCTGTACAAGGGTTAGAAATGAATCGTTCTTCAGCCCTTTGCCGATCTTAATAAAGAGTAGAACAAAGATGATGACGGCGATCCACAACTCGTTCTTCAACAACAAAACAGATTCCATACACTATTATTTTACAACCTGTGAAAGCTTTTGCATGATGACTTCCGAACCAGGTCTTATCAAATCGTTTAACCAGAAAGGAGCGATACCGATAGCAACAATGCCGACCACCAAAAGTCCGGCAGCAAGCTTTTCGTTCCAGCTTGCATCTTTCAGAGACAGGTAGCCTTGATTGGTGATGGGTCCCATAGCTGTTTTACCGACAGCTCTTAGTATATAAACAGCAGTTACAACAATGGACATACAGGCTGCAATCGTTGCAAGCCTGTAGCCTATCTCGGCATTTTGCCATGAGCCCATGAAGACGGTCATTTCGGCAACGAAGCCACTGAAGCCGGGAAGACCTAGTGAGCATAAGCCGACAATGAACAAGATGGTCATAATGAAAGGCATGGTCTTCATCAGACCACTCATTTCATTCACCAGCCTTGTGTGGGTTCTTTCATAAATCATTCCAATGACGGCGAAGAAAAGGGCTGTCATCAGTCCGTGTGAGACCATTTGCATTACGGCGCCGGTTATGGCGGTTTTGCTAAGCATGCCAATTCCGAGCAACACAAATCCGCAGTGACTTACAGAAGAATACGCATTGATGTATTTGAGGTCCTTCTGCATCATGGTGGCGAAGGCTCCATACAGAATGGCAATTGCTGCCAGTGTGATGACGATGTAAGAATATTCTTTCGCTGCGTCCGGAAGCAGGTAAGTAGCTACCCGTAAACATCCATATCCACCCAGCTTCATTGAAATGCCGGCAAGGAACATTGAACCGGCCGTAGGCGCCGACGAGTGACCATCGGGTACCCAGGTGTGGAACGGGAACAATGCGGTGAAGACTCCGAATCCAATGAAGAGGAAGGGGAAAATTACTTTTTGCATTTCGACAGGAATGTGTACCTGGGAAAGCTGCAGCAGGTCGAAAGTTCTGCCACCGGCGAAATAGACACCGAGCATTCCAACGAGGACAAGTGCAGATCCACCCATTAACATCAGTGCGAGTTTGTTAGCACTATATTCTTTTCTCCCGCTGCCCCAAATCCCGATCAACAAATATTTTGGTATTACAGCAATTTCGAGGAAGAAGAAGAGAATGAAGAGGTCGAGGGAGATGAAGAAACCGTAGGCACCGAGGCTCAAAAGAATGAGCAGGAAATAGAACTCTTTTGTCATTTTCTGAACGTTCCAGGAGACCAATACACCTGCAAGAACAACGAAAGCGGTGAGCATGATCATGGCGACTGAAATACCGTCTACACCCACATGGAGATTGATATTGAAGGACGGAAACCATGCATATTTCTGCTGGAGGACCATGTCTTCGAAATTGCCGTTCAATCTTTCCTGCCTGAACGCATACAATAGGAAGAGCGCCAGGGCGAATTGAATACTTGCGCCGACAAGGCTGACCAGTTTCACGCCCTTTGCATTCTTTGCCAGCAGCAAAGCAATGGAAGTAATCAGCGGCGCACCTAACAAATAAAGTAAGTTCATAGTTATTTTATTTCCACCAGTAAATGAACAGAACTGCCAGCAGGATCACTCCCGCCAACGAGTAAATAGCATAAGCCTGCACTTTACCGGATTGTATTTTTTTAATTCGAGCTGAAAGAGTCGCAGTGGCATTGCCCGTTGCGTTTACCATTCCGTCTACAACGTTCCTATCAAACCATGCTGCCGGCCGGCCAACGATATTGAATACGACCTTCTTTGTAATGAACAAATAGATCTCATCGATATAGAACTTCCGGTAGGCAGCAGTGTAGATGGCGCTTAAAGCACTGGCGATTCTTTCGGGTTTATCGTTTTCTTTTTTATAAAGGATCCATGCGATGGCAATTCCAATGAGTCCAATAGTTACAGGTGCGATGGAGAATACCGGGTTGAAATGCGACTCGAGTGGTTGTCCATCGGAGCTCACGAATTCGCCAAAATGAATGAAGCCGGCTAATGCAGCGCCTATTGCAAGAACTACAAGCGGCAGGCTCATTACCAATGAAGTCTTATGATGATGTTCGGTGTGAACGTGTGCTTCTTTGTTCCAGAAAATGCTGAAGTACAAACGGAACATATAGAAGGCCGTCAAACCCGAAGTGACAAGAGCTATGTAATAAATTGCCGGGTTGCTGTTGTAGGCTGCGAGGAGGATTTCTTCCTTGCTGAAAAAACCTGCAAACGGAGGAACACCTGCAATGGCCAAACAAGCAACAAGGAAAGTGATGTGCGCGACAGGTAGGTATTTTCTCAGGCCGCCCATATCTTTCATTTCGTTGCTGTGAATGAAGTGTATCACCACACCAGCGCCGAGAAACAGTAAGGCTTTGAACATGGCATGGGTGAATAGGTGGAACATAGAAGCCGTGAAGCCAAGACCATTCTCACCGCCGTAGCCTGAAACACCAAGGGCAAACATCATAAAGCCGATCTGCGACATGGTTGAATAGGCCAGCACTCTTTTAATGTCAGTTTGAGTACAGGCAATGATCGCGGCCAGGAAGGCTGAAACAATACCCACGTAGGCAACAATACTCAATGCCGCAGGAGCCGAGAGCGAAAGCACGGGGAACAACCGGGCTACCAGGAACACACCGGCGACCACCATAGTAGCGGCATGGATCAAGGCCGAAACGGGAGTGGGGCCTTCCATCGCATCGGGTAACCAGATGTGTAGAGGGAACATGGCGCTCTTACCTGCACCGCCCATGAACACAAGGGCCAGGCCCCATGTCAATGCGCTCACGCCGAGGAATGAAGATGCTACTGCATTATGCAACTCGGGCGACGTGGGTGAAGTGAAGGTGGTAATGAGGGTATTAAAGTCAAGTGTATTTGCATAGAAGGAAAGGATCAAAATTCCGATTAGAAATCCCATGTCTGCGAAACGGGTAACGATGAATGCTTTTTTGGAAGCTGCCACCGCGCTCGGGCGATCGTAATGAAAACCAATTAGCAGGAAAGAGGAGACACCCACTAGCTCCCAGAAAATATAGATCTGGAAAATGTTGGATGACAACACTAGTCCCAGCATTGAAAACGTAAACAGGGAAAGGAAGGAATAATAGGTTGGGTAACGTTCTTCGCCCTTCATATATCCAAGCGAAAAGACGTGCACCATCAGTGAAACAAAAGTCACTACGACGATCATCATCACCGAGATAGGGTCAAGCAGAATGCCCATATCAATAGACATGCTGTCGTTGAACTGAAGCCACGTGTATTTAAAGGGAATCTCGGCAGGATGAGATCCCTGGTGAATATGAAAATAGCTGTACGCAGTAAAGACGGCTATAATAAATGAAGCGAGCAGTGAAAGCGTTCCTACTACTCCGGAGGCGTTCTTGAAAATCTTCTTTCCGTACAGTCCCAACACCAAAAAGCTAAATAGTGGAAGGAGTGGGATCAATGCAATTATAATGGCGCTTGGCATAGTTCGAATATTTTTATGAGCTGGGTCGACGCTCTGTTTTGATTATTGATTATTCATTATTGAAACGACCGTCCTAATAATCAATAATCAATAATGAATAATCGGTTCTTAAAGACTGACTTTTTATAATGACTTTCAGCCCTTAATATTTCAACTCTTCTGCTTTCTGAACATCGATGGACTGGTGTGATCTGTACAGGTTGATGATGATGGCAATGGCGACTGCGGCTTCGGCAGCAGCAATAGCGATCACAAACACGGTGAACATGACACCATCCAGCCTGTTGGCCCAGAGATATTTA
>DATDNL010000629.1:0-5595 GCA_036518315.1 Flavisolibacter sp.
AACCGCTTGACGTGAAAAGCCAGGAACAACTAGTATCGTCTGCAGTCTGTTCGGGTACGGTTCAATTGCTTCCGAATGGGCAGTTGATCATTCTTATGGCCGATCACCAGACTGCCGGGGGATATCCGAGGGTGGCTTATGTCATTTCTGCCCATCTTCCTATTCTTGCTCAGAAGAAACCTAATGATGTTATACGGTTTAAAATGACTTCGCTTGAAGAGGCAGAAAAGAAATTACTCGTTCAAAAAAAATATTTACAACAATTACAAATTGCCTGTAAATTCAGACTGGAGGAATTCTTCAATGCTCATTTGTGATCTGAATTGCGATATGGGAGAAGGAATAGGCAATGATGAATACATCATGCCATTCATCACATCGGCGAATATCTCTTGCGGTTTTCATGCCGGCAACGGCGATACCATCCGACAGACCATGGCTCTCGCAATAAAGCATGGTGTTCACATAGGAGCGCATCCTTCCTTCCGCGACAAAGGATCCTTTGGACGAAGGGAGATGCACATGGACCACGACAAATTATATGCAATCGTTCTCGAGCAGCTCATCAAGATGGATCTTATTGCAAAAGAGAAAGGCACCACGCTGCACCACGTAAAGCCTCATGGAGCCCTATATAATATGGCGGCACGGGAAGCTGACATTGCATCAACGATCGTGCAGGCAATAAAAGACTTTAACGAAGACTTCATTTTGTACGGATTAAGTGGCAGTCACCTTATCAGCGAAGGAAAAGCAGTGGGGCTGAGGACCTACAGTGAAGTTTTTGCGGATCGCACGTACCAGGACGATGGAAGCCTTACACCGCGCCTGCAACCGGGTGCACTGATTGAAGACGATGAACATTGTATTCAGCAGGTGCTCCAGATGATTAACCTGAAAACCGTAAAAACGATAACCGGTAACACTATACCGATAGTGGCGGATACGATCTGCATTCACGGAGATGGCAAACGTGCTTTGAGCTTTGCCAAAAAGATTCATGAAGCACTAAAACAGTCGGCTCCTGAAACAATATAAATTCAGCTTGTTCAGTGCCACATTTGGAGCGGCCTTCCTGATGGCCAATTCCTCTATCGGGCCCGGCTTTCTTACTCAAACGTCTACTTTCACAGAAACGCTTACTACCAGTTTCGGCTTTGTGATTCTTGTTTCGGTCTTACTTGATATTGGCGCTCAGCTGAACACCTGGCGCGTATTAACCGTCAGCGAACTAAGAGCGCAGGACCTTTCAAACCAGTTACTCCCCGGCCTTGGTTATTTCCTTGCTTTCCTGGTCATCATGGGAGGTTTCGCCTTTAACATCGGAAACATCGCTGGGTGTGGCCTTGGAGTAAACGTGTTAACAGGGTTGAGTTTCAAAGAAGGAGCTATTATCAGTTGCGTCATTGCTCTCCTTTTGTTTTGGGTAAGAGAGATCGGTAAAATGCTGGACACTTTAACTCCATTCCTGGGAACAATAAAAATTCTGTTGACTCTTATCGTCGCCGTTGCTGCTCATCCTCCTCTGGCAGAAGCAGTACACCATACTTTCATTCCTCAACAAGTGAGTGCTGCAGCTATCGTAACCATCGTCGGGGGCACGGTCGGCGGATACATCACTTTTTCGGGAGCGCACCGTTTGCTTGATGCAGGCATAAAAGGAAAAGAAAGTATACCACAGACCAACAAGAGTGCCGTCAGCGGCATCCTGGTTTCTACGCTAATGCGCTATATTCTCTTCCTTGCTGTTGTGGGTGTTGTCACCAAAGGAGTGGTTTTAGATTCCAACAATCCCGCGGGGACGGTCTTCCAGTCAGCAGCAGGCAACATTGGTTTTCGCATATTTGGTGTCGTGCTTTGGAGTGCTGCCATTTCATCTGTAATAGGGGCCGCTTATACTTCTGTTTCTTTCTTCAAAACCTTTCATCCTTTCTTCCAAAGGAATGAGCGCTGGTGCATCTCGGTATTTATTATTCTTTCAACTCTCATCTTTGTTTGGCTTGGAAAGCCAAAGCAGTTACTGATATTAGCAGGAGCCGTCAATGGCCTGGTTCTTCCAATCGCTCTCGGCATCATTCTCGTCGCTGCAACAAACAGCAGGCTGATGAAAGGATATAGGCACCCCGTTTGGATGCAGGTTTGTGGTTGGGTGGTCGTTGCGGTAATGTGTTGGATGGGCTATAAGACAGTAGTTGAAACGTTACAAAACTTTTTGAGATGAAGATCGCACAGGACAAACAAAAACACTTTTATGTAGGAATAGGGATTGGTATTGCTACTGAATTATTCTTTTCATACTTACTCCCGGCTCACGTTGTTATAGCTGCTCTCCTGGCGGCAGCAGTTTCTTTTGCCGGTGCCTATAGCTTCGAATTATATTCCAAATTCACCGGTCGCGGACACTACGAGCTAATGGATGCGATAGCAGCACTCATCGGTGCCATCCCGGGAATACTGGTAGTTCTTCTCTTCCGACTGCTCTAACCTCAACCATAGCACCCTTTGGTTTAAAAATTGTACCCCTTAGTTCGGAAATGTTCAGCAGATGAAATCAAAGAGTAGCAGGAAGACATTTGCACTTCCGAAAAACAACCATGAAAACCATTGCCCAATTCCGCAAGGAACGCTGGTTGTGATAGGCGGTAAAGAAAACAAAGGCGAAAATGCTCCCGAGAACAAGAAAAAACCTGCTGACTTTATAAAGCTGGAAGTCCTTGAGACTTTCAAAAATGCCACGCATAAACGCGAACCGGTCATTGAAGTTGTAACCACGGCAAGCGCCGAAGGGCCGGAGTCTTTCCAGGATTATCAGCGAGTGCTTGAGAAAATCGGTATTAACAAAATTGGACACATACACCATAACACGAGGGAAGAGGTGTTACAGGACTCGATGCTCGAAAGACTCAAAATTGCCGACGGGATCTTTTTCTCCGGCGGCGACCAACTGAAACTTACTGCCTTCTATGGCGGGACCCCATTCCTTACTTATCTGAAACAACGGTATATCAGCGAAGCCTTTACCATAGGTGGTACCAGTGCCGGGGCTATGGCTTTGTCGACGCCAATGATCTATGCAGGCAATCAAGAAGTACAGGAATTGGGCGGAGAAATAAAAGTCACCACAGGTTTGGAATTCCTCAAAGATGTTTGCATCGACACGCACTTTGTTCACCGTGGTCGCTTCGTAAGGATGGCCCAGGTGGTGGTTACCAACCCAACTTGTATTGGAATTGGCATTGAAGAAGACACAGCGATTTTGGTCAAAGAGGGAGTCGAAATGCAAGTGAAAGGTACAGGGCTTGTTATTGTTATTGAAGGCTTCTCCATAAGTACCAGCAGTATAAAGGAATTCTCAGAAGACAAACCTGTTACGGCAAGAGATCTCAAAGTCCACCTCTTGGCAGATGGTGACACCTATATAATACCACAGGTGAATCCTCCTCACAAATAATATTGCCTTCATCGCTTGCCTCTCAATTCCATGACTAATGCTGAGCATCTGCCCTTATCTTTATCCACGATGATAACTAAGGCAAGGAGATCAATTGCTGGCTTTTTCAAACTGCTACAGGAGTCGATGCTGGAACTCCTGAAAAATGACCCCTTGCGTATGGCAGGCGCTACAGCCTTCTTTACAACTTTTGCCCTCCCTCCTATTCTCGTTATCATCATACAGTTTTTAAAACTCGTTCTGAACCCTACTGAAGTACGCCTGCAATTGTTTGGCAGCCTTGAGAACATTATTGGTCACGAAGCCGTCGGGCAACTTGTCGATGTACTACGTGCCTTGCGCAGGCTCGCGACGAATTGGTATATTATCATCGGTGGATTTATCTTCCTTCTTTTTGTTGCTACAACCCTCTTCAAGATTATCAAGAGTTCCATCAACCAGGTCTGGAAAATAAGGCCGGTCCATCGCCTTGGCCTTGCAAAGACGATGAGATCCAGATTGCAGGCGATTGCCGTTATTCTTGTAGCAGGGTTATTATTTGTATTTGGCCTGATGGCGGAAGGTGCACAGGCTTTCCTCGGCAAATATGTTTTTGACCTGTCCCCCGCCCTTACCTTTTATTTCAGATCAACGCTGAGCTACATTACCTCCGTCGTCATAGTAACCATCTGGTTCACTGTGGTCTTTCGTTATCTGCCGGATGGCAGGCCAGGTTGGAAAGTCTCACTTGTCGGTGGCTTCCTTACGGCAATCCTGTTTGCCATTGGTAAGATCATCCTCCACTGGATGCTTTCATACAGTAATATCAACACGGTCTATGGAACATCCGCATCAATAGTATTATTACTCCTTTTTGTGTTCTACTCAGCACTGATCCTATATTACGGGGCGGCGTTTACAAAATGCTATGGCATCCACACCGGGCGACCAATAGAGCCCCTCCACCATGCAATGCATTACCGCATAATCGAATCCGACGTTGAACCTAAAAAAGAAGAATGATCCTTTCGGCAAATAGATTAACACCATGAAGCCTGCTTCATCAAACGATATCAAACAAAGACTGAAAGAGATCGACAAGAAAGAACTCGTAGAGGTCTGTCTTCGCCTCGCACGGTTCAAAAAAGAGAACAAGGAATTGCTAACCTACCTGCTCTTCGAACAGGATGATCTTGCTAATTACATAAAGAACGTGAAGGAAGAAATCGACGAAGGCTTCGCCTTCATAAATACCTCTAATGTCTATTTTGCAAAAAAAACCATTCGTAAAGTCTTGCGCATTGCCAACAAACATATCCGGTATACGGCCGACAAGACGGCAGAGGCGGACATCCTACTCCATTATCTGACAGACTTTCGTGGCCTCAGCCTGAACTGGCAAAAAAGTACAGCATTAGTTAATCTTTATAAGGCGCAATTGAAAAAAATCGCTGCAGCCATTGCTTCCATGCATGAGGATCTTCAATTCGAGTATACGCGTGAACTGAACCGTCTGAAGATAGACTAGCAGGTAGTTGATAGTGAAATTTCCTTCGCCACCTGAACAGCTTCGAAAAAAGAAAACAACCGGCCCGCGGGAGATATAGAGCAGATATAGAGCAGTTATAGAACAGTTATAGAGCAGTCATAGAGCAGCAACTTCTCTGTAGAGTCTTATCAACTTCCTGTCAGCTCTTCCTCCAGGTGGTCACCGCTTCCCCCCCAGTCGACTCCCGACTTTTGCCATTTGCTGCCTGCCGTTTACCTTTTCTTTTTGCCCTTTGCCGTCTACCTTTTCCCCTTTCCCGATTGCCCTCTACCGTTTGCCGGTCCCCGTCTACGTTTTGCCGTTCCCCTTTTCCGGTTTGTCCTTTCGCTTTTTACATTTTACATTTTGCATTTTTACTTTCCCCACAACCTTTTCAAGACCTCATTGACTTTAATTTCTATAAACAATGTAAGTTTATCGGACAATTCCAAAAAACGATGGCATACCCTTATCAAATCAATTCCTTAGAACAATACAAAGAAGACTACCAGGCCAGCATTGACAATCCTGAAGCATTTTGGGGCAAGGTTGCCGAAAACTTTCAGTGGAGAAAGAAGTGGGATAAGGTTTCTGAGTGGAACTTTACAGAGCCAAACATCAAATGGTTCATCAACGG
>DATDNL010000630.1:0-3422 GCA_036518315.1 Flavisolibacter sp.
AAAGGTTTCGGATTCATAGATCGAAATTGAATGCCGAAAGTTTAAAAATGTGGATAACAAAATTTTAAGAGGGTGTTAAAGGAGAGCAAAACAGGGGATTACACGAATTAAGAGCGAATCACACGGATTAGTTACACTAAAGTGGTGGATATACTAGATGGCAGACGAGGTCATTATAAGTGAAATCACCTAAGCATTGTTAAATAGGGGAAATAAAATTGAGAGATTTGTTAGAAGACGATTCTCTTGTGGGTGAAAGACTTTTCACCAAAGTTGGCGATTATACCGAGTCGTAGGCCGGAGGCCTTTAGATAGTTTATTGTTTGGGCAATAAAATTGTCGACAATGGAGGTACATGACTTTACTTCGAGAATGATTTGATCGTACACTATAAAGTCGGCGAAATATTTATGGGGAAGTATAATGCCCTTGTATTCAATTTTAAACTGCCTCTCACGGCAATAGGGAACGCCATTATTTCTGAACTCTATTTCTAAAGCGTCCTTATATACATTTTCTTTAAACCCGATTCCGAGTCCGCGATGGACCTCCATGCAAATGCCAACTATTTTATACGATTCATCCTTTAGAATAATATCGGACATAATTCGTGTAATTCGTCCTTAATTCGTGTAATTACTTATCTTTTATCATCAGTTTCGCGTAGTTCAGCATGATCTTCTTTTCACCGTTTACATCGAACTTAATTGTTGCTACGGGATTGTGATTTGAGCCCTCGAGTTTTATCACTTCTCCGAATCCAAACTTTTGGTGTTCTACCCGCATGCCGACTTCCAGTTTCGATATATCACTCGGAATGAAATTAGGAGAAGGTACGTGGGCCACCTCTTTTGGCTTATTGTTACCTGTTAACAGAGTTGAGACGAAACTTTTTTCTTTGTTCTCAGTATTGCCGCCAAAGCCACGGTTCATTCTTTCAAAGGCGCTGCCCCATAAGTTGGACGAGGTTTGGTTCTTTACGCCCCCTCCTGCAAAGGATTTGTCGATGTACTCCATCGGTATTTCTTCAATGAAGCGGCTTGCATCGCTTTGAATGAGAGAACCAAACTTGTAGCGCGTATTGGCATAGGTGAGATATAATCTTGTCTTCGCGCGAGTAATGGCTACATAGAATAATCTGCGTTCCTCTTCCAGTTCTTCCCTTGTATTTATGCTCATGGCATTGGGAAACAGACCTTCCTCCAAGCCACCGACAAAGACTACAGGAAACTCGAGTCCCTTTGCTGCATGTATAGTCATCAGCTTGACCGTGTCGGCATTGGGATCTTTTTCATCGGCATCAGTCAGCAAGGTGATTTGTTGCAGATAGGCCGCGAGACTCTTATCTCCTACTTCGCCGCTTTCTTCACTCAGAGGGGTTTCGGTAAACTCTTTTATTGAGTTGAGTAATTCCTGTACGTTCTCATAGCGTTGAACACCTTCCGTACTCTTATCGTTGAACAGTTCTTTGACGAAATTGGTTTGCTTGCCGACATGAAATGCGAGGTCGTAAGCATTCTTATTTTGGAGCATGCTGTGGAAGCTGCGGATCATCAGAACAAATTCTTCTATTGCCTGCAAGGTGCCGGATTTGAAGCCGAACATGGGCGCACTTTCCAATACCTCCCACATGCTGATGTTGTTTTCGTTAGCAGCAAGTATGGCGCGGTCCACCGACGTTTTACCGATACCACGAACGGGATAATTGATAATACGCTTTAATGCTTCTTCATCCCTGGGGTTGACAATGATGCGCAGGTAAGCAATATAATCCTTGATCTCCTTGCGTTGATAGAATGAAATACCACCATAGATGGTGTATGGAATATTCATTCTGCGCAGGCTTTCTTCGTATGAACGGCTCTGGGCGTTGGTACGGTAGAGAATGGAGAAGTCTTTATTGTTGAAATGATTGCGGAGCTTTTGTTCCTGTATCTGGTCGGCAACGAACTTACCTTCATCGTTATCCGTCATTGTACGCACTAGTCTTATCTTCTCCCCCGCTGTGTTTTCAGTAAAAAGCGTTTTGGGTATTTGCCCCTTGTTATTCTTAATAACCTCGTTGGCAATGGTTAGAATGTTTTGTGTGCTACGATAGTTTTGTTCGAGCTTGATCACCTTTACTTCATCATAGTCCTTTTGAAACTGGAGGATGTTTTGAATGGTAGCGCCGCGGAAGGAGTAGATGCTTTGGGCATCATCACCTACCACACACACGTTTTCATGAACAGCACCGAGTAGTTTGATGATCTCGTACTGGGCCGGGTTGGTATCCTGGTACTCGTCGATCAGTATGTACTTAAACTTGTGTTGGTACTTATGCAGTACTTCAGCAAAGTTCTTCAGGAGCTCATACATTTTGAAAAGCAGGTCATCAAAGTCCATAGCACCATTCTTGAAACAGCGCTTGCTGTAGGCTTCGTAGATCTGGCCAATCATGGGACGATTGGCGCGCATATCTTCCTGCTGGATGTAATAGTCGGTCATGTATTCCCTCGGCCCGACGAGGGCATTCTTTGCACCTGAAATCCTGTTGTAAACGGCATTAGGTTTATAGTGCTGTGCATCCAGGTTCAACTCCTGCGTGACTGCTTTTATGACACTTTTGGCGTCATCGGTATCGTAGATAGTAAAAGCGTTGGGATAGCCAATACGATGAGCCTCGGCCCGAAGAATGCGGGCGAAGACGGAGTGGAAGGTTCCGATATAGAGGTTCCGCGCTTCCCTGTTGCCGAGAATATGTTCGACACGCTCCTTCATCTCAGCCGCCGCCTTGTTCGTGAAGGTCAGCGCCAATATGTTAAAGGCATCTACACCCTTTGCCAACAGGTGAGCGATGCGGGTAGTAAGTACTTTGGTTTTTCCGCTGCCAGCACCGGCTACAATCATCAGTGGTCCGTCGATGGTAAGAACGGCATCTTTTTGCCTTTCATTCAATCCCTTCAAATAATCCTGCATAAGTAAATGGTAATTTCTCGCCCGAATCATCCTTCGACAAGCTCAGGATGGCAAACGTGACAGGCTGCGAAGGTAATTTTTTGAGACCGGTTTTGAGGAAGGAATTAAGGAGGAAGTTGTTAAAGAAGAGCGGAGTTTTTTTATGAGAGAGTCGTTTGCAAGTTGTTGATTATTAATTACTGATTATTCGCTCGGTCGTGGTGAGAATTGGGCGCCATTTATGACACTTTGAGGAAGAGCTGACAGGAAGTTACTATTCCTCTACCGGGAGGTTGCTGTTCTATAACTGCTCTATATCTGCTCTGTAACTCTATACCTGCTCTATAGCTCGCCGACAGGCTTCATAAGATTCAATCCCCTTGCAAAATTATTAATTCTTGATTACCAATATTTCGCGAGAGCCGGGAGCGTTCGGATTCGACATTGGAGGTTTGCAATTCTGGGTTCCGTGTTTTTTGGGTTTA
>DATDNL010000631.1:0-5102 GCA_036518315.1 Flavisolibacter sp.
ATCAGTACCGCGGGAAAGGGCACTTTGAACCGTGTCAAAAGCAACCGCTGCAGGGTCGGAGCCCATGGGTTGCTTCACAATTGGCACATCCGTCCTTTCAGACCAGATAGTAAGCTGGTCAACAGCCGCGGCCCGGAACGTGTCGGCGGCGCCTAACAAGACGGATTTACCCGCTCCCTTGAAGTTGTAGGCGAGCTTTCCGATGGTGGTGGTCTTGCCAACTCCGTTGACTCCAACGACCAGGATCACATAAGGCTTGGTGGGCAGATCGGAATGAAAGTCGTAGGTATTTGAAGAGGGCGCATCGATCAGGAGATTCTCAATTTCTTCCTGAAGTATCTTGTTTAATTCGGTCGTATTCAGGTATTTATCTTTCGCGACTCTTTTCTCCACCTGGTCAATAATAGTGACGGTAGTATCGATTCCAACGTCGGCAGATACAAGCGCCTCTTCAAGATTATCCAGCACTTCTTCATCTACTGTGCTCTTGCCGGCTATTGCTTTTGAGACCTTGGCAAAGAAGTTCTCCTTGGTCTTTTGAAGTCCTTCGTCCAGGCTTTCCTTTTCTTTCTTACCGAAGAGCTTATTGAAAAATCCCATGTATTTTGATTGTGGTGCGAAATTAAATCTTTACTATGATGTACTTAGAATAGTAATTATATTAGACCGTGCAACGCCAGATCATCAAATTGAGTTCCGATGCAGCCCATTTCAAACCGATCTTTTTCAAGGATGGACAGGGAAACGTATTCCGCAATAGGCTAACGAAAGGGCCAGTACGGTTATTCTTTGGATGCCTGCTTTTTACCATTGCTACGTATTTCCTAGCCTTAAAATCTCCGTCAACCAGTTGGCTCTTTTTTTTAGGTATACTGCTAACATCAACAGCAATAATCGTTTCCACGTTCCGATTAAACAAGTTCTATAAATGGAAAAGCGAGGTTAAGAACTACTTGAACACTGTCTCACAAACTACAGAGGCAGCACTAACGCTAAATCAGGATTCCTTTGAGCTGCAACTTGATGACCGTATTATTATTCAAAAACTTGACTCTATCAAGAAGATTGAAATTAACCCTGAGTATGTTTTCATTAGTGCTGCAGACGAGAACTTCGTAATTCCCTCCATTTCAATGAGCCCGACGGAATTCGCTGCCGTGTCCGAATACCTCCGTGGAAAAGGCACTAAATAACGAAAGCCATCCCTGGTGGGACAGCTTCCGGAAAATTTATTAACCAACTTATGAACTATTTCTGAGACAAGAAATCTTTCACCTTGTCCTTGTGCACGATAGCCTCTTTGAAGGTATAGGCACCAGTCTTAGGGCTGCGAACAGCTTTAATTACTTTACTCCAGTTCTTGGCCTCGGCGGCTGCTCTCTGGTCTTTGGTCTTGATGGCGGTTTTTGCTGCTTTTGCCATGATTATCGTTTTTTGCCATTAGCTAATTAGCTAATTGGCTGATTAGCTAATTATTTGATCTCTTTGTGAACAGTCACTTTCTTCAGGTTTGGATTGTATTTCTTCAACTCCAAACGCTCAGGATTGTTCTTTTTGTTCTTGTTGGTGATGTAACGGCTGGTACCAGGCACACTGGTGGTCTTTTGCTCAGTGCATTCCAGAATTACCTGTACACGGTTTCCTTTCTTTGCCATTGTTATTTAGTTTATTAAGTTGATTATGTTGATTATGTTGATTAGGTAGAGGTAATTAACCATTCAACCAATCAACCATTCAACTATATGTGTTGACCTTGAGCTCTGAGCTCCTTTACAACGTTATACAATCCTCTTTTGTTGATCGTGCGGATTCCATCAGCAGTAAGCTTCAGGGTGATCCATTTGTCCTCTTCGGTTAAGAAGAACTTCTTCGTTTGCAAGTTGGGTAAGAAACGACGCTTGGTCTTGATATTCGAGTGCGATACCTTGTGGCCGCCTATCGGAGTCTTACCTGTTACCTGACATACTCGTGCCATAACATTGAAAATTTGGAGTGCAAATGTAAGGGAAAACGGGCAAGGTAAAAAAGCAGAAGTGGCTTTTTTTACCCGTTTAGAAAAATATTAGCAATAATTTGCCTGCGGCCTGTCATTAATCGAGATGATTTGGTCCATACCAATCACAAAGCCTGCGTCCGTTTCTATGATCTCGCGGCCGGAGACTTCTTCCATTTTGACAATGTGTCCCCTGACCTGGGCGACGGCACCTTGTACGTCCCTGAATTTGATGGTACAGGGGCGCTTGAGATCCATTTGTTCCTCGAGGTAATCTTTGAAACTGGTATTTGAGCTGCCATCCGCCATAGTAGCTAAGTTAGATGCAAAAATTCTACCTAAAAGGGTTTGGGGTTAGGGTCGTGCGCAGTTTTGGGTTTTGGGCTTTGAGTTTGTTCGAGGTTCGAGGTTCGAGGTTCGAGGTTGGGGTCGTTTAAGGGTTGAGAGGTTTTTAAGGTTTGAGGTTCGAGGCTGGGGTCGTTTACAGTTGCCAGTTCTATTTTGCAGGAGCAGAATGTTCAATGTTCAATTTTCAAGTAGAAGTGCGATAGAACCGGCTTAGGGAAGGAATAGGGTTACTATAGGGTAGGTACTGTTTGGGGTACAATTGGACTTAGGTTGTACTATGGTTGTCTATTTAGTTAAGTGACTGTAAGGTGCCTGTAAGGGTAGGGAAAACGGGGAGATTGAATGGCTAGCGGGATGTCCTTTTTGCTGATATGAAGAACGGTGTTTCAATCAGATGCAAGTATAGAAAAAAGGCTGGGTTTCCGCAATGACGGTGGTTAGTTGATTGGTTGACGGTGTTGAATAAGTTGATTGTGATGAGCATGTGGAACGCCTGGTAATTCGTTGATTGTCTGAAACCCGGGCAATTGTCGTCGGGGCGCCGTTGCGTCAAGGGCTTGTGTTTTAGCCATTCCCTATTGACCACCCACCACTCATTACTACCCTCCTGCTCTTCTTTTGCGAGTAAGGCATTTTGAAGTAGCTTCGTGCCGCTTTTTTAAACAGAAAATCAAAAGAAATAATCATGGCATACGATGTAGTCGTTATTGGTTCGGGACCCGGTGGTTATGTTGCCGCCATCCGTGCAGCACAGTTAGGCTTTAAGACCGCAGTTATCGAAAGAGAGAGCTTGGGCGGAATTTGTTTGAACTGGGGATGTATCCCAACCAAGGCTTTATTAAAGAGCGCACAGGTTTATCAATATATCAAGCATGCAAAGGACTATGGAATAGAAGCGACAGGTCAGCACGACTTTGCGGCCGTCATCAAGCGCAGCCGCGGTGTGGCAGACAAGATGAGCAAGGGCGTAGCGTTCCTGATGCGCAAGAACAAGATTGATGTAATTAATGGTTTCGGTAAACTGGTTGCTAAGGGCAAAATCGAAGTAACGGCCGCTGATAATAGCAAGCAAACCGTAGAAGCCAAACATATTATCGTTGCAACAGGTGGTCGCAGCCGGCAGCTTCCTTCTATGCCTATCGACGGCAAGAAGATCATTGGCTACCGAGAGGCCATGGTTCTTCCCCAGCAGCCTAAATCCATGATCATCGTGGGTAGCGGCGCCATTGGCGTGGAGTTCGGGTACTTCTATAATAGCATGGGCACCAAGGTCACCATCGTTGAATTCATGCCAAGGGTGGTACCTGTTGAAGATGAAGAGATTTCCAAAGAGCTCGATAAGAATCTCAAGAAACAAGGTATCGAGATTATGACCTCCTCTGAAGTGACTAAGGTGGATACTTCAGGCAATGGCGTGAAGGCCACAGTCAAAACAGCAAACGGGGAAATTAGCCTTGAAGCAGACATACTATTGAGTGCCGTGGGCGTCTCTGCCAATATTGAAAACGTTGGCCTCGAGCAACTAGGCATTAAAACAGAAAAAGGACTTATTGCTGTTGACAAATACTATCAAACCAATGTTCCCGGTATCTATGCTATCGGCGACTGCGTGCCCGGCCAGGCACTGGCACACGTAGCCTCTAAAGAAGGAATTATTTGTGTTGAGAACATCGGCTACAACGAAAAGAAATACAACCACCAGCCCGAGCCTCTCGATTATGGCAATGTTCCGGGATGTACTTATTGCTCACCCGAAATTGCTTCTGTCGGTTTAACTGAGAAAAAGGCAAAGGAATTGGGCTATGATGTGAAGGTGGGTAAATTCCCTTTGAGCGCTTCAGGCAAAGCGTCTGCTGCAGGGCATACTGAAGGCTTCGTAAAAGTTGTTTTCGATGCCAAGTACGGCGAGTGGTTAGGCACCCATATGATCGGTTACAATGTAACTGAGATCATTGCAGAAACAGTTGTAGCAAGGAAGCTGGAGACTACTTACCACGAGGTGCTCAATAGTATTCACCCTCACCCGACGATCAGTGAGAGTGTGAAGGATGCTATTGAAGTAGCTTACGGGGAAGCGATACATCTTTAGGACAACAGTCCCCCTGTCCCCCTAAAGGGGAGACTTAGGTCGGAGAGTATTTTCTTTTAGATACATTTTTTACAGCAGTTAGTTTATTCGCGTCCGAGAGTATTCTGGCTGCTTTTTTTTGCTTCTACACTAAAGCGAGAAATCCAGATCGAGGTTAACAAATTAAAAGGGAGATAAAGCGTGTGCTTTATCTCCCTCCAATTTTGAACAGGTATCGTCTAATTAGCAAATACTTTCTTCAGAATGTCCGAAGTTCTCGCCATCGGGTCTTTCCTGATCTTTTGTTCTTCCAGCCCCACCTGGTGGAAGATACCGGCCAGGGACTTTTCAGTCACATAGGCGGAGAGGTCTGGATTAACTTTATCGGTCGTGAACTTGTTATAAGTAGTAAATACCGTGTTCCAGTATTTCGTCGCATCGACCTTCTTCAATGAGTTCTCAATGACAGGACGGAAAGCCTCAGTTAAAGGAGAGGTAGTTTTATCCTTTAAATAATTAGTAGCTGCAAAATCACCGCCTTTCAAGATGCCGACGGCATCCTGTATGCTCATTTGCTTAACTGCATTCACAAAGATGGGAGCTGCGCTCTTTGACGCATCTTCCGCAGCACGGTTCATGGAAAGAATGGCATCATCAACCAACTTACCCATGCCAAGGCTGCGAAGTTTCTTT
>DATDNL010000632.1:0-2761 GCA_036518315.1 Flavisolibacter sp.
ATAAAATGTACGTCGATTTGTTCGATTCCAAATCAGGACTAATATGAATCCTGTAATGGCTCCTCCCAGGTGTGCAAAGTGGGCTATATTATCTCCGCTGAAACTGGCGACTCCCCCGAAAAGGTCGATGGCTGCCATTCCCATTACAGCCCATTTTGCCTTGATAGGAACGGGAATGAACATGATATATAATTCTGTGTTTGGAAATAAATACGCAAAAGCTACTAAAAGGCCCATGATCGCGCCGGATGCACCCACAGCAGTTGCCAGCGCTCCTAACAGACCACTGATCCTGGGGTCGTTTTGGTCGGCCTGGATTATGTGAAGCAATTCCTCGCACCTGAAGTATTGAATTAGCAAGTGACAGGCGGCTGCTCCCACTCCGCATACCAGGTAAAACAAAAGAAAGCGCTTCGGTCCCCACACGTTTTCCAATATCCTTCCGAACATCCATAGTGCAAACATGTTGAACAGGATATGAAATATAGGTCCGTGCGCAAACATGTGCGTGGCAATCTGGAAGGGATGAAAACCGTAATAATTCTCGAATCCCGGGGAGTGCAAAACGATCTGCCGTAGCGCCTCCGGCATAATCGGGTAAAGAGCGATTTTGCTCGTAAGGTCGTATTTGGGATCAAACATCTGCTGCGCGACCCAAACAAGTACGTTAATGATGATCAAGTTCTTTACGATCGGGGGGAAATTGTTCGGTCTATAGTACCTGAAATCACTCATCTTGATTATTTACGTTTTAGCTGAACTACATTTTCAATATGATGGGTATGCGGAAACATATCCACCGGCTGCAGCCTGCTTACTTCATATTTTTCATCGAGTAAAGACAGATCTCTGGCCTGTGTGGCAGGATTGCAACTGACATAGACTACCGTTGGCGCTTCAATCTCGAGGATCTTCCTTACGAGTTTTTCATGCATCCCTGCGCGCGGCGGATCAGTGATGATCACATCGGGCCTACCCTGTTGTGCAAAAAATTCATCATTACAAATGTCGATGACATCACCTGGAAAAAACGCTGCATGATGAATATTGTTCAGTACTGCATTTTCTTTCGCATCATTAATTGCTTCCTGGATAGCTTCAACACCAACAATTTTCTTTGCCGACTTACTGCAAAAAATACCGATACTGCCCGTGCCACAATACAGGTCATAAAGTGTTTCTGAACCGGTCAGTTCCGCGAACTCCCTTGTTATTTGATAGAGCCTCTCAGCCTGTTTTGTGTTAGTTTGAAAGAAAGATTTGGGCCCAATCTTAAACTGGAAGTCTTCCAGTCTTTCCACTACGTATCCTTTTCCAAAATAGGGAACAGGTTCCAGGTCGTTCAGCGAATCGTTCTTTTTTAGATTGATCGTGTAAAGGAGCGTAGTGATCACCGGGAAGCTTTGCTTTAGAAATTCCAAAACCTTCTCCCGTTTCTTCTTATTGTCCTCACCAAACACAACGTTCACCATTACTTCTCCAGTGGTGCAGATGCGCAATTGCAGGTTCCTCAAAAAGCCATTGTGTTCCCTGTAATCGTAGAAGCTGAGCTGTTGGTCCAGGGCAAACGTTCGCAACGCATTTCTTATTTCATTGTTGGGCTCAGACTGCAGCCAGCACTTTTCAATATTGACTACTTTATCAAAAAAACCTTTTGCATGGAAGCCGAGCACCCCGGGCTCCATCCGTTCCCGCCCGGGGGGCACCACCATCTCACTAACCTGGCTATTAGTAGAGGTCAATAGATGTGCGGCATCTTCGCTAAGCGAGGTCTGTGTGTGAGTCTCCTTCCCACCGGGAAGGCTGGGATGGGCCTCGTGACGGGAGGGCGGTTTAGTTACAGTAAATTCCTTGGTGCTGAAAGTATACTCCAGCTTATTCCTGTAGAACTTATCCTGGGGCGCGCCTGCGATAGGCAGCGATTGTGGCAACTTTATTTTGCCGATCCTTGTAAGATTATCGATTACCTGTTGCTGCTTATATTGAAGTTGTTTCTGATATGGTAACATCTGCCACTGGCAACCACCACACACTCCGAAGTGCTGGCAAAAAGGTTCGACCCGTTCTGCTGAATAGGATTTAAACTGGATCGGATACCCTTCGGCCCAATCTTTTTTATTCTTCAAAAGGCGAACGTCGACCACGTCGCCCGGTACTACGTTCTCGATGAAAATCACCTTACCGTCCTGCCTTGCCAGCGACTTGCCTTCTGCTGCATAGTTCTCTACCAATACTTCTTCAAGAACAATGTGTTTCTTTTTTCTCACCGCTCAAAAGTAGGAATTCCCAACTCCTCGATTGGTCCTGCCCTGCAGATTTAAGAGGCCTTTATTAAATAGCCTGGATTATTTGAGATACTCCATAAAGTAATCCGTCACCTTCTGGTACAAGTGTGCACGATCTTTTCCCATTACATTGTGTTCATGTCCAGGGTATATCATATAATCGACCTGCACATTTTTATCAATGGCAGCGCGGACGAGACGAACTGAGTGTTGTTGAACCACTACCGGATCCTGCAGTCCATGAATTAATAATAATTTCCCTTTGAGGTTCTGTATCTTTTTGGTGAGGTCTGTAGCAGCATATCCTTCGGGGTTCTCCTGCGGAGTGTCCATATAGCGTTCGCCGTACATGATCTCATAATAACGCCAGTCAGTGACCGGACCACCTGCAACAGCCGCCTTGAAAACACCCGGGTGCGTCAACATGAAGTCAACAGTCATAAAGCCGCCATAACTCCATCCGAATAAGCCCATCC
>DATDNL010000633.1:0-2185 GCA_036518315.1 Flavisolibacter sp.
ATCAATGTCTTTCCTCCTCTTCGGGACTGGTATTTCCGACGCGCGCAATTCCGGGCTCGCGTGGTGTGTTCGGCGTTCTATTAGAGACCTCGTTAAGACCACTGTCTGAATCCTTTCTTTCAGAGCTTGCTTCGCGCTCAATGCTTTCCGAATTGCTTTGCCCCGATGAAGGATGAGGGTCCTTGCTGTTATCAATATCGTCACGTGTTGTTGCCAGGAATATGCATTTAATCCACAGATAATCCTGAAAAAACTATGCCCCAAAAGATGGCAAAGTTGGGGTTGGTTGCTATTTACGCGAGAGGAGCTCTGGTATTAGAGCGTTGAGATCTTTTTGGTAGACCTGTGTTTTCATTTTCATTTCGCCATGCGGAACTATTTTATTTCCAAGCAATGCATACCAGGTTTGAGAAGAGCCCGGAACAAAAAAGCCGTGATCATACCAGTTGGCCCCTCTTCCACGACCATGATCGGTGGTGACCAGGAAGGTGGTTTTTCCCGCATATCCAGGTATGGATTGTACCAAACGCCATAGTTCGCTGATCATCCTGTCGGCATTATTAGCCTGCTGTAAATACTGATCGTAATGTTTTGCGTGACCGGCGTTATCCGTTCCGCTGAAACTGAGTAAGACGACTGAAGGACGGTTCTTTATAATGTATTCTTTGCAGGCCACATAGGTCAGTTCATCGTAGCGGGTGGGCATGTTTTTGTCGGAAACCCTCTGCTGTAAATTGTTGATAACGTTTTGTGCGGGCGTAAGATCTTTTCCATCTATTTTTTGAAGACCGCTGTTGAGAACAAAGCTTCCCTTGTCTTCCTTGTCGAGAATGTAGGGGAAGAGTTCCCACGATGTGAAGGCCGCCACTTTTCCACCATAGGTAGATGAGTTGTTTAACTCTTCGAGAATGTTTTTGTTCTGGTTCTTCTTCTTTTCATTTTTCCAAATGCTGTAATCTACATTGCCGGTAAGCAGTTCGTTATAGCCGGGATAGGAGAGCGCATAGGGGTTGGCAACATTTACATAGTTGTGGTAATTGCGGTTGCCGTACAATTCTCCCTGTTTTGAAATAACGCTCCAAAAGAAAGGCATCAACTTCTGCCTGCGCTGATTTAAATCCTCATCCCAGTACATGGCTTTCGCTAAAGAGGTGTCGGTATTAATATCGGGATTGTTTATAAGAGATGAGTCGGCGCCGTTAAATACCTCCTGCCACCTGAAGCCATCGAGAGTGATGATAAACAATTTGTTTTCAGGGTTTAAAGGGAGAACGATATTCCGGGTGTTACTTACGGATACGCTCATCGTCATCAAAATCAGACAAATCGCCAAGGCACGCATATTAGATGGCATCAAAAAAGTATACCAATGCAATGACTGTTTAATTAATGGGTTGGGAGTTCATAATTCTCTAACACAATTGTAGGAGTCTAAAACGAAAATCTCCGCACAGTGGCGGAGATTTAATCATTAGTTAATCGAAGAGAGTTATTTGGTGGTGAAGGAAAGCGGAATGTTCAACTTGATGGAAAAATTTCTACCCATATTGAATACGCCCTGCCTGCCGGTTAAGGGATTAACATCGGTATACTTTAGCCTACTCAAATGGTTTTGATAGGCGACATCGCCCAGGTTGTTGCCCAGCAAATAAAGGGTCAGCAAGGTTTTGTCTTTGCTGTTGATGTTTGCCGTGATACCTGCATTCAACAAAGTATATCCGGCAGTAGGGGTTTCTGTACCGTAGGGCGTGAAAGGATTGTTCTGGCTGAAGGTATGGTCCACCTCGAAGTACATCGAAAGGTCGTGGAAAGACTTTCCTTTTTTCAACAGCTCGGCGCGAAGTTCACTGAGCCAACGTGTAGCAGGTATAAAGGGAACGTTCCGATTGCCTTCGATAGGTTCTTTAAAATTGCCCCGTACATAAGAGATTGTGTTTTGCCAGTGCAGCCAGTCGAATGGGTGTGGATGCAGATCGACCAGGGCTTCGAATCCGCCGAGATGAGCCGAGCGCTGCTTGAATTGGTAAGCAGGAATGAATGACTGATCGACCAGCACGAGGGAGTCGCCACCTGACGCGTTGGAAAGCTTTGTGTAGAAGATGAAATTATTGATGGCATTGTAGAAAGTGCTGGCGTTGAACAGTACGTGCTCAGAATTAATCTCGAAGCCGAAGTCGCCCTGCCA
>DATDNL010000634.1:0-3020 GCA_036518315.1 Flavisolibacter sp.
TTTTATCTCTCCACCATGTGCTTTGATGATGTCGTAGCTTAATGATAATCCCTGTACATTGACCGGTTGGTTTGGTAATGAAGAAGGGTTGAAAAATTTTGTCAACCACGTTTTGGGGAATGCCGTTACCGTTATCGGCAAATCCAACAAGACGCCCTCATTTACAACCACTCCAATTGTTTACGAGGCTTACCAAACTTTTTCCATCGTGAAGGAATAAACGATCCTTATTTTATTTTGAAAGAATAAAGGTACTTAAATACTTTTATTCACCATCCTGCTGTAACTTGCGCCCCGGAATTTGTATTTTCTATAACTCAGTGTAGATACGAATAGATCCCTGGCCTTGATGATCTGTTCTTTCATCATATTCATAACCTGCACAGGGTACCTCTTGGTACAAACAAAAAAATCAATTTTATGAAAAGGTTAATCCCCTCAATTTTTCTAGTCACTTTGCTTATCAGTTGCAATGAAAGCAACAACTCCGACAACTCGAAAATGGTGTACGGTGCTCCTAAAGCCACCACCACTACTCAACCGGACAATGCTAAACAAACAGGTCCCCTTGCCTACGGGCCAAATGTCCCGAAAGCGGCGGACGGTGATACGGTTGAAGTAAAGATTGATGTCACTCACACACTTTTCAGTGTCAAAAAAGACGTCTCGTTTACCGGCTGGTTATACGGCGACTCAATCCCCGGGCCTGTCCTGAGAGTGCGTGTCGGACAGACCGTTAAGTTTTCAATGACGGATAGGTCTAACGATTCCACGGGTATGCAAATGAGTGTGGGTGATCATATGCTCCATCCAATGACCCACTCGATAGATTTTCACGCAGCTATGGTCAACCCCGAAGACAAATACAGGAGCGTTCAGCCGGGCGAAACCATTCACTTTACCTGGACAGCCAATTACCCGGGGGTATTTATGTATCACTGCGGAACGCCGATGGTCCTTCAGCACATGATATCGGGCATGATCGGAATGGTTATCGTAGAACCCAAAGAGGGTTTCCCCGATAAAGTTGACCACGAATTTTCCATTGTGCAAAATGAATACTACTTAACCCAGCAAGGATCGGGCTACGTGACAGACACGTCCCTTGCCTTAAAAAGATTACCCACGTTTGTAACCTTTAATGGCAAAGTGGGACAGTACGTGATACACCCAATTCATGTGAAAGCGGGTGAACGCATCCGCCTGTACTTCCTGAACGTTGGGCCGAATTTGATTTCCAGTTTCCATATTATCGGTACTATTCTCGACAAAGTGTATTTAGATGGTAACCCAGCCAACCAGTTCAGGGGCTTACAGGCCATGCTTGTAGGACCCGCACAAGGCGCCATAATGGAGTTTGTACTACCGGAAAAAGGGCAGTACACCTTCGTGGACCACTCATTCGCGAACGCTACTATCGGGGCAATGGGTGTATTCATTGCAGATTAATCCGCCGGCGAATAAAAGGAGGCCATCCCGACGGGTGGCCCTACTCCGAGTGTAATCGCCGCGTCCCTGTGTTTGAACGGTAGGGGTTCGTTTATCTTTGAAGCGCCATGAATAAACAATTGCATCAATTCTTTACGAATGACCACCGTCGTCTCGAAAAGCTATTGACTGCATCTACCGAAATGCCCGGCAGTGTAGAAATGGAGCATTATAATGCATTCCGGTCAGGACTGTTGAAACACATCAAGATGGAGGAAAAAGTTCTCTTCCCGGCAGCACAAAAAGCCAACGGTGGCATCCCACTGCCGCTGGCTGCAAAACTGCGACTCGATCATGCAGCCCTCACATCATTAATGGTGCTCACACCAGGTGCATCATTGATAAAGGTATTGTGGCATATTTTAGAGAAGCACGACCTTATAGAGGAAGAACCCGGCGGAATGTATGACGTTTGTTCCTCGCTCACTGAAAGCCAGACAGCGGCCCTATTACACCAGCTATCAAACATGTCGGAAGTGCCTCTCCATTCTTTCAACGACTCACCATTTGCATTTGACGCCGCGAGACGCTCCCTCGCCAGGGCGGGCTATGATTTTGATGCTATTGTTGCCGAAAATGAATGAAGAAAAAGCCCACCGGGATCCAGGTCTGGTCCCCCGGGCCTTCCTTGCAGACCCGGTGATTTAAGGCCTTCCTTCCCCGTCGAAGTCTTTGAAGATCACAACGCCATCTTTCCCGGTCGAGGCCTTGTCAAGAACTCTGATACATTTCGAGGAAAGCCTGGTAAAAAATATCTCTTCCGAGGATTCCTCTATTCGAACTTTCATAATCTGGAAGAAAGAACGAACAAGAAGTATAAATGCCAAAGTGAATGCAGCAACCATCAAGGATAAGAGCACAATACCTTTTCGTAGTTCTTGTCCATCCAAGATTCCATTCTTAATAATTAAATATTCACCGATTGATAGTATCAGCAACATAATAACTCGTCCCGGGATATTGATTGTATTAGATTGAATGTTCAACACAATTACCCACAACTCTCTAATATACAAACCACCCATTCAATTGGCAATTGTTGCCATTTCTTAGTCCTTTACAATATGGTATTTGCATCCCGCGGTCTGCCGGGCAAGACCTCGGGTGGACGTCGAAGATTTACTTGCACCCGTATATTATTTCTGCATTGTGAAAATAATCCGTAAGCAGTTTGAAGTATGACGTTTTTGGGTCAAGGTTGAGTTTCGTGGGAAGCTTATGTGCATTATACGAATCAGCAACAAATGGATTGTTTACGCTGTAATCTCTGTCGAGAAACATCCATATTTTATTTGTACGGTGAGGGTTGAGGTTTTGATCATATTGGTTGCCCTCCAGGTTTCCATTGACGTCGTATGAATAATGATTGATTACCGTACTGTATCCTCCGTGCCAAAGTGTTGAATCCTTAATGATTCTTCCTTCCTTATCATAGGTGTAGAAAGTCATCGCAGCATCAAGGTATTCCGTGATCACCCCGTTTTGAAAGCTTACAAAAGTGTAAAGCGAGTCGGACGTGGGATTGTCACTAC
>DATDNL010000635.1:0-6063 GCA_036518315.1 Flavisolibacter sp.
ATGGCTACCGAAAGCATAGAAATTCTTACCTGTTCATCCACTTGTTTGCGAATACGTTGTTTGTATGCTTTATAGCAAAACTCCGCGAAAAATAACAGGGCAAGCAAAGTGCACGCCAGGGGAAGAATAAAAACTACATTATCTACACCGGAAAAGAACAGCACGATAAAACTGATCAATGCACCATTCAATAAAAAATAGATCAGCCAAAGTTTTTTGGGGTTGTCATATTTCGAAATCAGGAACATTGGGATTAGCCGTGAACCTACACCTATTACTAATAATAGAAACCAGCCGATAATGCCTATGTGCGCATGCAAGGATAGGTAGTGAAGTGAATCTTTTGGCAGGATAGTTCGAGTAAAATTGAATAACAGTAATAACCCAATCAACGTAGTAACCAGCAACCATAACGACGCAGTGAAAACAAAAACAGCATGCACATTTTCTTTTTTGCTTTTTGAAATGCTTACAGCAAGATTGACAACGTAGCAAATAATAGCGGCATTGATTAACACGGCCCCGGCCCGCGCGACGCTGTTCAATTGAAAATGAAAAAACGAACAAACCAGCAAAGGGATGCCCACTGCCGCTAAAACAAAAGAGACGTAAGCTAAAAAGTTACTATATAGCTTCGATTCAATCAGAACGGGTACCAATTGATGGCTGGCGCCCAGGATGATCATCGTTCCCCAGCCCAGTGCCATCGTATGCGTAATGGCCAACGTACGCGGTTGAAAATAATGTTGCGTGAACGCATCGCCGGAAATGAACAGCAAAACGGTAGCTGCTAAAAACGAAACGGCTGCATACACATAGAATGGTACCACCACCTTGTGTGTCGTGTTCTGAATAAGATTGCTATTGTTTGTGGTTACGACCATTATTTTTAAAAACCAGGAGATGAACTTCTCCATCGTTTACTTCCTGAATTCTATATTCAAAGCCTCTTTGTGCCAACTCCGGCAAAAGAAAAACAGGAATGCGTTTATGGTAAACATACAGCGCTGTATCGGCCACCAAATGATCCAATGCATCCAAGATGGTAAGCATCGGCTGGGGCATTTCTAAATGGCGAACGTCTATTTTTTGAACCCGCTCACCAAAGCTTTGCACTACATCGTCCCAGTCGCCTGCAGGATGAAGTTCTGTCGTAGAATCGGCTAAATCACTTTTCCCTGCGTTATGAAAATAGGTTTCGACCAGCTCAACCCCAACGTTGTCCACGTAGGTTTCAAACCCTCGTTTTTCCAACATCAGTATTAACGGTGTCGGCTCAAACGTATTGATGATCTTTATCACCCCGCCCGGTCGAACCGTTTTCACTTTCTCCATAATCATCTTCAGTGGATCGTCGCCCAAGGCAATAAAAGGGCGTACATCCAATTCGTTCAAGTCCGTTTCGCTAAGAGAGTTGATGAAAGATGGTACAGGTTTCTTCATTTCTTCAACCGGCCTTGTGTTCCGGTCGACCACGAAACCCAAAGGCTCAAGCTTCAAAAAGAAATCCTCCACGCTGCACCCACCGATTTTAGAAGCAGCAGAAAGCGTTGTCCTTCCCGCCATCATCTTTCGAAGTAGAGGATTTCGCAACTTTTCAAATTTGGGACTGATGCTAACGATAGCATCTAAAGCCCTGGAATTTTGCCTTAGTATCGGGGCGATTTTAGTATTGGCACTAATGATCATCTGGGTTGAGTTTGACTTTATGAATGCATTCCTGCTAATTGCTTGTGAAGTGTCGCACCAGGTGCCTTTGCAGCAGGTGGTTGCGCCTTAGTCTCAGATGGACTAATGATCAAACGCAGCGACTGGTCGTAGGTAATATATTGCCAGGTCCAATTGATTAGAATGAACAAACGGTTCTTCACTCCAATGATCGACATTAAATGAACCATCATCCATATAATCCAGGCTATGAAACCCTTCAATTTTATTTTACCTAGTTCAGCAACAGCCAGGTTGCGGCCTACTGTGGCCATGCTGCCCTTGTCTTTGTAGACAAATGCTTTCAGACCCTTTTCCTGTTGAACTCTCGACAGGTTTTTTGCTAACAACACTGCCTGCTGCATGGCGACAGGAGCCACTTGCGGATGGCCTTTAGGAAACTGGGCGCCCTTCATCGATGCGATATCGCCAATGGCAAAAACATCTTTCAAATCTTCAATTCGGTTGAAATCATCGACCAAAATTCTTTTGTTCGGAAGAACCGATGCCGCAGGCAAACCATCTAATGAGGATCCTTTTACACCAGCCGCCCAAATTAAACAGCGACTGTACAAGGTGGTGCCATTACTCAACAAAACCGCATGGCCGTTATAGTTCTTTACTGAAGTGCCGGGAAGTACTTCAACCCCAAGACTTGATAGATACTCTTCAACCTTTTTAGCAGAAGCTTCATTCATTCCGTTCAAAAGACGCGGTGTTGCCTCTACCAGGTGAACACGCATTTGGCCGAAGTTGAGCTCCGGGTAATCTTTCGGCAAGATCTTTTTCTTCATTTCCGCAATAGCGCCCGCCAGTTCGACACCCGTTGGACCACCGCCTACGATTACAATATTCAACAGCGCAGCCTTCTCCTCGTCGTTCATGCTGGTCAACGCCTGCTCATAATTTTGCAACAAGGTATTGCGCAGCAATAATGCCTCTGAAACCGACTTCATGGAAAATGCATTTTGTTGCAGCGAGTGCATCCCAAAAAAATTTGTCTCGGCTCCATTTGCCAACACCAGGTAATCATAACTAATATCTCCGATGGACGTGTGGACAAGGTTGGCAGAAGTATTTATCAATTTGACTTCGGCAATGCGTATAAAAAGATCTTTCCGTTTTTGGAAGATTTTTCGAAGAGGAAAGGAAATATTGCTCGGTTCCAGGCCTGCAGTAGCCACCTGGTAAAGCAGTGGCTGAAACTGGTGATAATTATTCTTGTCGATTAAAACTATTTGGAAGTATTTGGCGGACAATTTCCTGGCCAGTGTAAGTCCTCCAAAACCGGCGCCCACTATTACTACTCTCTTTTGATTTGGCTTTTTATCAGGCAATTCCATAATCCGCGTTGTTAAGTTTAAGCAAAATGGTTAACAGGCCCGGCCAACATACAAGACCTGTTGCCGCTGTTATGTCAGACATCGTTCATGATCTAAGTTCTTTTTCCAGCTTTAGCGCCTTAGGAAATAGAATATTATTTTCCAGATGAATGTGCTGATGCAGGTCCTCATCAAGATCCTTTAGCTTCTTGTACAGGAATTGGTAACTGTTACAGGCATCTGCCGGCGGCGTATAATTATTCGAAAGCCTTTGAATTTCGGCGAGGATATCTCCCGCTCCCTCATGGTCAACCTCCATTAGTTGGATTGCCTCATTGAGAGAGGATTGGCTGTCCAATGTTTCCAAATTCCCGGTCCGCTTAGCAAGAACTAAAGCTTTGATAAAAGGGAATACCAGGTTTTCTTCGCGCATGAAGTGGGTATCCAGTTCCTCTACCAGGTGGGCGAATAAAGAATGAACATATTTGAGCTCCGGATGATTTCCACCATGATGCTGAGTCACCTTGGTAATTAGTCCCTTTAAAACCGGTAATTCATTGTAGTAATAGAGATGGTGCTGATTATAAATGTAGTCGGCAAGAAAGTCCAACTGCCAGCGATTATAATCATTGGAAGACGAGACCTGTTGCACAGGGTTCTCTAATTCAGCCTCGACAATTTCTAAATCGAGCCCCTTTTCTTCGCAGACCTGTTTCAATGATTTCTTACCGCCACAGCAAAAATCAATTCCATATTTTTTGAAGACCTCCGCCTTGCGAATATCCCTTGCAGCAATTTCACCAACGGTATCGCCGTTAGCAAGGTCGTTCTTTTTAATTTGCACTTTCCACCATTGCGGTCCTTGTTCAAGGTAGGACCAGCTAAAAATATTTCCTCTCTCTCCCAGCAGCTGGTAGTACAAAGGTTTCGGATCGTGATCGTTCAGGATGACGAAAGCTTCCCCCTCATTTAAGGAATCAAAATGTTTAAAAATCGTGGGATGTTTCAGGCGAGGCTCGATCAGCGTCACATTTAAAACAGAAACGCCCGGTCTCGCCTTTTCTTGCTTCCCTTGAACCGAGTCGACGGATTGAGACTTGGTGGCCGTTTTCTTTATTTCCACTTTCCAAACGTCCGGACCGTCTTCGATCTTTTTCCATTCAAAGACGTCGCCCTTTTCGGCTTTCATTTCATAGTATAAAGGAATGGGGTCATGATCGTTTATTAGTAAGAACGCTTCATCTTTTTCAAGATCGTCGAACTTTTTTAAAATAGTGGGGTGTTTTTGAACGGGTGGCAATGAAGGAACAAATAGGCTTTCCATGATGTTTGTTGTTTAAAGAATAAAAGTACTGAAATACTTTTAATAACGACGCCATAGGTCTAAAATTGACGGTTTCATAGGGCGCTTTTTACAATTCTATGATATTCCTTGCCTGGTGAATTTTCAAATTATATCGGCGCCGCTTCATGTGTAGAGAAGGCAATTCCTTCCTATTACGGGTTCGTGCTGTTCTAAAATCTTGCCGTTCGCTTTACGTGGCGCTTACCTATCAATTTAAGTATACACATTCCGTCTCATAAAGGATGAGAAGAAACAGGTTTCGTTTAACAATCATTCTATTATCCAAATTCTTTCGACGAGGCCTCCTGGTGGCGATGCGTCTATTCTCCGCTTTACGCAACATCAGAGCCTATTGCGCGACTACAGCAATAGATTTCGAAATCGGCATGACAGGGATCACCCAAAAATCACAGCTTAAAAGAACAGTTGCAAAAGCAAACTCGTTCGGAAAAATCAGTGTCTCAGGGAAACGCCACAACCCTAGGGTGTTTTCTCTGCTTCACGAAGATGGGCCGGGTTGTGTTGAAATAATGATCGCCAACCTCCTCCAAACTTCCCGCCGCCTTTTCTCTTGATAGAAGATAATATGATAACTAAACAGGCAGCACCGCCATTTGAAAAAAACGCAATTGTTTTGGTGTACTCAAAAAGAAACAAAGCTATCAGGAGCCATACACCCAGTAAGAGATTTACCTTGATCGCGTTGCGATTAATTTCCCAAAGTGAGATAATGCTGAAGGTAATTACCAACGGGCCAACGATATGATTGATATTGGAAGTAAGCCGATTCATACCAAAAACAAATGGTGAAACCATCAACCACAGCCCTAACACGATATTTACAATTCCGATCAACATATCAAACTGTTTTTTGCCGAATGGCAGTACTGCCCCAAAACGCCTTCCAAACCGATAATTTTTGGTGCTTCACCCTTTGCAGGTACTGAAGGCTTGCTAAGAATTCGTCCATGGCAGGGCTTATCATGATGACGGAAATCAAGGCAGAACATAGACAAAGTGTACACCAATGACCGACAAAGACGGGCTGAGAGATTACCAGTAAAACACTTACCAGTCCAAGCGGACCAACCGCAATACCAAAGATAATGACGATCCATGGCTTCGTTTTCCAGCGTTCCTGGCTGCCAATAATTCCTGCAACCACATCCACAAGATAGCCGAACGCTCCGAGCAAAGCGTCTGGAATCGGAAATTGCCGGGACAGGTTCGATGTTAGCACCTTTTCAGTGCCATCTCCAAAGAAAGGATCCCATACTCTGTCTACAATCTTCAGCTGGTAAAAGGCCAGGTACATGGCAATACAAAAGCCGAGCGAGCCTACTAAAACAAGAGGTCTTCGCTGGGACCATAAGGACGGATTGTAATTCCATCCGGGAGGTATCGTCATTTCCTGATTCATGAATAACATCAACAACTATCGTACAAGTATCGTGCAGTTATTGGTGAAACAAATTTGTGATAACAAAAAATACAACCGGGGTGTGGGCGAAATTTGGCCTTCGAATTCTTTACAGAACTTTCCCCAACAATATTCCAAACGGCGTCTTCCGAACAGCAGTTGTTATATGTCCTCCCCAACTAGGCAACGATCCGCCACGGAAATAGATTTGAGCTTACGGAACGGCAAAGCGTTTTATCCGAAGAGGAGATAGCCGAATGACAGTGGAC
>DATDNL010000636.1:0-2640 GCA_036518315.1 Flavisolibacter sp.
GGCTTCAGCAATCTATGCCTTTGTTGGAATCCTGACGGTGTTTATAGTCGCCTTACCCGTATTGGTTATATCCATCTTCCAACAGGCGAGGATCGAAAATATAATAGAGGGGATCGTGGGATTGACGATCTTCCTGGGCGCCATTGTCTGGATCGTGCGATCTATCCGGAAGAAGGGCTGGCTATACCAACAGGTGAATAACCGCTTCCCGAAGGTGATTCATTCGGTTGATGAGTTCTTCTCAGTCAACATATCAAACCGGCAAGGGATACTTACCGTCGTTCATTCGCTATTTATTGAACTATGTGGTATTGCCCACATTTATATAGCCTGTAAAGCGTTGGGACTTCCCGCATCGCTGGAAGCTAGTGCCATCGCTTATGTTCTTTCTGTTTTGCTGATGCTCTTCTCTCCCTTCCTGAGAGGATTGGGCGCCGTTGAATTGGCTATGGTGTTTGTGTTGCAATCGTTTGGCTTCTCTGCAGTGAATGCACTTGCAATAACCGTATTGTACAGGTTCTTCGAATTTTGGCTTCCCTTGCTTGCCGGTTTATTCTCATTCCTATGGAAGGGACGGTACATTTTTATGCGGCTATTTCCCGCCGTCCTTGTATTTGCGCTGGGTGTCGTGAACATCCTGTCAGTAATCACTCCGCCGATAGCAGCACGTTTGCACCTTCTTTCGAAGTTTATTCCTGTTGAGTCGATCAACGCTACTAACCAATTCGTATTGTTGACCGGGTTTATTCTCCTTGTCACTTCCGCTTACCTGATCCGTGGACAAAGAAATGCCTGGTTGCTTGCGATGATCCTTTCGGTGGTTTCACTGTTCGGTCATATGTTCAAGGCCCTTGACTACGAAGAAGCCACACTTGCGGCTTCGGTCTTGTTGATCCTCGCCATGAGTGCCAAAGAGTACAGGCTGAAGAGCAATCCAAAGCTGATGCAACTGGGGTTTGTATCAGTGGTACTCGTATTTGCGGCGGTCTGGGTATTTGGCTTCGTGGGATTCTATTTTCTCGACAAGAAACACTTTGGATTCTCGTTCACTACATTGCAATCTCTAAAGCTGTCTGCACAGAATTTTATTCTGATTGGACAGGACGACTTGTTTCCCCAGACCAAGTTTGCCCATGAATTTATCCGGCTGATGCACACCCTTGGCTTTATTGCATGGGGCTTCCTGGCTTTTGTGATTGTCAAGCCGATCCTGAATCGCAAACGTTTTCTCGATAGCCCCGGAGAAAGAGCAAAGCGGCTCCTGGAACAATATGGAAACTCTCCTGTTGACTATTTCAAACTAGACCCCGACAAACTCCTGTTCTTTTCAGATGAGGCAGATGGCTTTGTCTCCTATCGCATCAGCAACGGGTTCGCAATTGTATTAGAAGAACCCGTTTGTGCGGAAGAAAATAAGGTGATCATACTAAGAGAATTTGACACCCACTGCAGGAAGATGGGGTTGAAAACTGCCTTCTACCGTGTAGATGAAAACAGTATTTATTACTTCCAGTTCCTGAAAAAGAGAAAATTGCTGATCGGCCAGGAAGCTATTCTCGAAATAGACAAGTTCTCGCTGGAAGGCAGGGATAAGAAATCACTTCGCAATGGGCTCAATAGCTTACAGAAAAAAGGATTTGTTACCAGCATAATGAGAGCGCCCCTTTCGCCAGAACTGGTGGCAGAAATGAAGCTGGTGTCGGATGAATGGCTCGAAGGTTATAATAAAAAAGAACTTGCCTTTTCGCAGGGAATGTTTTCGCCCAAGATTGCTACCCATGACGTGATCGTCGTACGAGATTCCGAACAGAAGCTGAAAGCTTTCCTTGATATTATCCCCGACTTTGCGCCGGGAGAAGTTACCTATGACCTTATCCGCAAGACCATGGATGCCCCGGGTGGCTGCATGGATGCTTTGATCATTGAGCTTACGAATTACGCTAAAGAGAAGGGTGCTAAATACCTCAACCTTGGACTCGTTCCCATGACAGGCATGGAAGAACCGGATACTACGGCCGAGCAGCTGATGAATTATGCTTACAGGAAATTGAAACGTTTCAGGCATTATTCTGGATTAAGAAACTTCAAAGAGAAATATGCCTCGGTATGGCACAACAAATACCTGGTATACGAAAATGATTTTGACCTGTTGCAATTACCAATGGCCCTAAACAAGGTAATGCAGCCCAAACCAATAAAGCAATGAAGCTGATTTCTTTGATGATGTTGATGCTGTTAGGTCTCGGTGTGAAAGCACAAAGCGATCTCCCATTGCAATACACCGACAATTCTGACACGACCAAACCAATGATACTCTACATCTCCGGCGACGGGGGAATGAACAGCTTTACAACTTCATTGATTAACTCGCTCAATCAAAAAGGCTACGCCGTTCTTGCGTTGGATGCAAAAAGCTACTTCTGGCACAAGAAAGAACCGGCAGAGTTTGCGACCGCCATGACACAGGCAGTGAGCAGTTATATGCGCAACAAAAAGAAGAACAGTTTCGTGGTGCTGGGCTACTCTTTCGGAGCAGACGTAGCCCCATTCCTGGCTACGAGGTTGCCTTCATCACTTGCCAGTAAGTGCAAGGGCGTTTTAATGCTTTCTCCATCAGGGCACACTGACTTCGAGATAAAG
>DATDNL010000637.1:0-3922 GCA_036518315.1 Flavisolibacter sp.
GCCATAGTTGTTCAATTAATTTTCAAGGTAGGGATTATTAGATGCAGAAACAGGCGGGTCAAAAATTAATCTGGGATTTTTATGGAAAAGATCCTCCCATGCATCCAATATCATATTTTATTTACCGTTCAAGTAAAGTTAACAAGTCACTAAGGTTTTACGCAGTAAATTGTTCACCTAACCAACAACCAACATGAGGAAACTGCTTTTATTATTCCTGTTGACGGCAGCCTTCTATACTGCTTTCACGCAATCGGTCGTGAAAGGAAAGGTGGCCGATAGCCTGGATAAAAAACCTCTCAACGATGCGGTCGTTTCGCTCCTAGAAAGGTCAGACTCCACATTATACAAGTTTACCCGCACTGGCAAGGATGGAGAGTTCTTGATTCCTAACGTAGCTGCCGGCAAATATTTATTGCTAGTTACCTATCCAAAATTCGTTGACTATACAGATGCGATAGAAGTAAATGGCTCTGAAACAAATCTTGGCTCGATACCACTTACCCTTCAGTCGCATTTGCTCGATGAAGTGGTGATCAGGCAAAACATTGCCATTCGTATTAAAGGCGACACCATCGAATACAAGGCCGACAGTTTTAGGGTGGCAGAAGGAGCCTCTGTAAAGGACCTGCTGAAAAAGCTTCCCGGGATGCAGGTAGATAAAGATGGAAAGATTACAGCGCAAGGGGAAAAGGTGAATAAAGTTTTAGTTGATGGCGAAGAATTCTTCAGTGATGATCCTGCGGTGGTTATTGAAAACCTGCGCGCCGATGCTGTTGATAAGGTGCAGTCCTTCGATAAGAAAAGCGACCAGGCTGAATTTACCGGAGTAGATGACGGAAGCAGGTCGAAGACATTGAACCTGGTGTTGAAGGAAGACAAGAAAAAAGGATATCTCGGAAAAGTCGTAGTTGGAGGAGGAAGCAATGAGCGATACTCTGAACAAGCTATGTTGAATTATTTCAAAGGAAAAAAGAAGGTTTCTGTTTATGGTATTGCGTCTAACACGGGTCAGACGGGATTGGGTTGGGGCGACAGGGACAAGTTTGGAGCACAAAACGATTTCGGAGACGCAGAAGTGGAAATGGGTGCCGGTTTTATTATGATTACAGGCGGCGACAATGACCGGGACTTCAATGACTGGGAAAACCAGTACAGAGATGAAGGAATCCCCCGGACAATCAAAGCGGGAGGCCATTATTCGGACAAATGGAATTCTGATAAACAAAGTGTCAATGGCAACTATTCGATAAAAGACATGAATGTCAACGCTGCTGGCAACTCGCTGAAGAAGTTTCTGCTTCCCGATACCTCGTATTATTCGAATGAAAATCACATTAGCAAGTCGGCACAAGATCAACACCTATTTAACGGGACATACGATTTCAAAATCGACTCAATGTCTTCAGTTAGATTGAAGTTCAACGGTAAGGTTGAAGAGAAGAAGAATTATACCGTAACGAACACCGAGACCTTGGATGAAAACGAACTGCTGGTGAACAGGAACGGAAGATTGAATACGGCGAATACAAACAATAAAGTTTTTCTCGGAAGTGCTTTGTGGCGTCAGAAGTTTAGGAAGAAAGGACGCACTATTTCGCTTTCAGGGTCCTACAAGAATGGTGTCCAGAACTCAGACGGTTATCTTAATTCAGGAACAGAGTTTTACCAAAACGGCATCCTGGATAGAATTGATAGTGTGAATCAATTTAAAACCGCTGCCACAACTACAGCTACTATCAACTCTAAGTTGGTATATACTGAGCCAGCAGGCAAGAAAGGAATCGTTGAATTCAATTACACCCTGAACAATATAGTAAGTCATTCAGATCGAAAAAGCTTCGATAGGGTCGCTGGAAAATACGAAGCGCTTAATCCACTTTACAGCAACAAATACCAATTGAACTATTTGTCGAATAGTGGTGGCGTTAAGTATCAGTACAATAGCAAAAAGTTCGTTGCGAATATTGGAACCAACGTGGGTACATCTGATCAAACCCAAAGGGATTCTGTCGGCAAAGAAATACGCCAACTGAACTTTACCAACCTCTTTCCGACCAGCCGTCTCACCTATCGCTTTGCCCCCCAGCGTAGTATTAATCTTAATTATTCGGGAACCCCACAGTCACCAACCATAGAACAGGTACAACCCATCCTCGAGAATACGAACCCCCTGTTTATCACGTTGGGAAATCCGTCTCTACGCCAGGCATTCAGACACAATGTTTCTGTATTCTTCACTGATTTCAAGACACTGTCGGGCAGAAGCATCTGGATCAATGGCTCAGTGACTCCAGTTCATAATGCTATTGTGACGAGCCAGTTAATTGATAGCGGAATTACCAGGCAACGTTACGTGAATACAACCGGAAATTTTGATTACTGGTTCTATGGTTCATACGGTATAAAGATCAAGAAGCTGGACATGTACCTGGGCTTTAACGTCAATAACAATGGCGGGCGTTATGTTAATTTTGTAAATGGACTCAAGAATAGTACACGCCAGAGCACGAATGGGATAGGCTTCAACTTGAGCAAATACAAAGAGAATAAGTTTGAATTCAATATTTCGAGCGATTTCAATTATAACAAATCCCAGTCAAGCACCCAGCAAGTTAGCTATTGGAGTTCCTCCGAAAATGCCAATGTAACCGTCTACATTACAAAGAATTTCCAAATTGGTACAGACGGAGACTTAACTCTGCGGCAAAAGACGGATGCTTTTACAGGCAATAATAATTTCTTCGTCTGGAATGCAAATGTCAACTATAAAATATTTAAGAAACGAAATGGCGTTTTTAAGCTCGAAATGAATGACATCCTGCAACAAAGAAGAGGATATGAACGTACATTCAGCTCTAACTACGTCTATGAGAGACACTACAACACACTCGGCCGCTATGCCATGCTCAGTTTTACATGGAACTTTACTAAAAATCCCGGGGCCCCTCCTGTACAAAACAAATAATGATGAAACAAACTGTATTGCTTATAAGCTTCCTGTGCGCCTGTATTCTTGCACAATCCCAACAAGTCTTCGTCTCACAGGGCAAGGTAGAATATGAGAGAAAAACGAATTCGCACCGATTATTTTTTTCGGGAGAGGAAGGATCATGGGTGGACCAATTCAAAAAACTGGTACCACAATTCAAACTGAGCTATTTTGATTTGTTGTTTACGCCGGATAAATCACTTTATAAACCGGGAAAAGAAGTTGACGAACAAAAAACGGGCTTTTTCGAAAGCCCCGCGGCCGAGAACATCGTCTATAAAGATCTAAAAGAGCAGACCCTGGTAAGCCAAAAGCAGATTTTCGAAAGCCAGTTCCTGGTATCGGATTCTATGCAAAAATTGCAATGGAAAATTCTTCCCGAAACCAGGACCATTGCAGGCTATGATTGCCATAAGGCCGTTTCGAAGATCTGCGATTCTGTTGTAGTAGTTGCCTTCTATACCGATGAAATAATCCCTTCAACTGGGCCGGAATCTTTTGGGGGGCTGCCAGGACTAATCCTCGAACTGGCCATTCCACGTCTGTATACCACATGGACTGCAACACAGATTGAAAACCTCTCTCCTGCCGAAGAAAGGAAAATGATCGCTCCTGTCAAGGGAAAGAAAGCAAGTGAAAAGGAATTAATGGGAAAGATCAAAGACGGGATAAAGGACTGGGGCGATAAATATTATCACCGGGCAGTTTGGTTCTCCACGCTCTGACTTATTTCTGAAGTTCCATGATCCAAATCGTCTTCCCCGGAACCTTCCACGAAGATGAAAGATCATTAACCGATGAAGTCACAACATTCCGGGCGCTTTTGAAACCAGCAGTTCTTTCGGAAAACTTGTTTGCATCGACTGTTTTCTCTTCGTTACTCGTGTTCATCACAACCATGATGGTTTGCTTATCATCATAGCGGAAGTA
>DATDNL010000638.1:0-2351 GCA_036518315.1 Flavisolibacter sp.
ATTTTGAACTGCAACCCACATTGATCCGGATTTCAAAAACGGTGTACTGCAATTCAGCTTGTTTTATACCCTGTTCAATACTCGCGATTGGTCACACTGCTGAGGATTTTGAGCAGAACAATACAGGAGAATTTCCGGTATCGCTTTCGCCAATCAAAAGAAGCACTACTACATAGTACTAATTATCCGGTTCAGGTGCGTTTTTCACTATTTGACCTGGCGGTCAACGAGTGATTGATCTCGTGTCCCAAGCCAATTGTTTTGATAACCCAAGACGGTGTTTAGATTCCCTTAACAATTTCCTAATAACGACCCAGCTGTCTTTCAGGAAAATCCATTTAGTTACCTTTGCAGGCCATGGAAAAACAGAGGTCGGTTGCATTTCATACGTTGGGCTGCAAGCTCAATTTTTCAGAGACTTCGACGCTTTCGCGCCAGTTGGAAGCGGACGGCTTTTTGAAAAAGGAGTTTGAAGACAGGGCCGATGTATATGTGATTAATACTTGCTCTGTTACCGACAATGCCGACAAGGAATGCCGCCAGTTGGTGAGGCGTATTCAAAGAAAGGCGCCGGAGAGCCTTGTAGTGATCACCGGCTGCTATGCACAGTTGAAGCCAAAGGAGATTGCTGAAATTCCAGGTGTCGACCTTGTGCTGGGTGCGGCTGAAAAGTTCAATATCGGTGCGCACTTGAAAGAGTTGGCAAAGGGTGACTCAGCCAGGATCAGCAGTTGCGATATTGAAGACGTGAGCGGTTTCAACTCTTCCTTCTCAATCAACGATCGTACACGAACTTTTTTGAAAGTACAGGACGGATGTGATTACACTTGCGCGTTTTGCACGATCCCAATGGCCCGCGGTAAAAGCCGGAGTGACAGTATCCAAAATGTATTGCGGAATGCAGAAACGCTGGCGGGAAGCGGTGTAAAGGAGATTGTGCTCACGGGCGTTAATCTTGGAGACTTTGGTAAAGGGGCTGACGGTGCGCTGAAACACGAGGAAAGCTTTTACGAATTGATTCAGAAGCTTGATGAAGTGGAGGGAATTGAACGTTATCGTATCTCTTCCATCGAGCCTAACCTGTTGACGAAAGATATAATTGAGTTTGTCGCGAGAAGTAAAAAGTTCATGCCCCATTTTCATATTCCGCTGCAAAGTGGAAGCAATGAAGTGCTTGGCCTGATGCGCCGCCGCTACAGGAGGGAACTGTATGCAGAGAGAGTTGACATCATTAAGAATGTGATGCCACATTGTGCCATCGGCGTTGATGTAATTGTTGGATTTCCATCCGAAAGCGATGTCCATTTTAAGGAGACATTTGAATTTCTCCATTCGTTAGATATTTCCTACCTGCACGTTTTCACTTATTCTGAGCGTGACAATACAAAGGCATTAGAAATAAAGCCGGTCGTTCCGATTCACGTTCGCCACGAGCGGAACAAGATTCTCCGAAACCTCAGCTATAAAAAAATGCAGTTCTTCACACACCAGCAGAAAGGGCAAAGCCGAAAAGTGCTGTTTGAAGATCATGTAAAGAATGGAATGATGGAAGGTTATACCGATAATTATATTCGTATCAGTACACCTTTTAGAAAAGAATGGGCAAACCAAGTGGTTGATTGGACAATTGCCTAAATTAGAGGTATCAATGAACAAGTATCTGGTCACGGTTGAGTTCGAATGGAATGAGGAAGCTATGCAAGTCATTCCCGAACACCGCGAATACATCAACTCTTTGATCGACGACCAGGTGATAGAACACTACGCGGTGAGCATGGAAATCCAGACCGTTTGGATCACGATCAATGCCAAGTCCAAGGCTGAAGTGAAAAAGGTGCTTGCAAAGTCACCCTTTAACAAGTTCTGGAAGTTTAATATCCATGAATTGATCATCTGGGACGGCCAGAACTACAGGTTGCCTGTTGTTCAATTGAACTAGCCCTTTAAGGAGGAATTCTCAAAATTATTTTTGCCGAATAGTCCCAGCCCTTATTTTTGCACTCCCTAAACGAAAAGGGAAGATCTTTTTTAGAGTTCGGCTGGTTCAGAGCGGCTGAAAATGGTTCTTATAATATTGGGAGTTTAGCTCAGCTGGTTCAGAGCATTCCGCTTCGGGCGGAAGGGTCGGCTGAAAATGGTTCTTATAATATTGGGAGTTTAGCTCAGCTGGTTCAGAGCATCTGCCTTACAAGCAGAGGGTCGGCGGTTCGAACCCGTCAACTCCCACAGAAAGCCTTGATAACACATCAAGGCTTTTTCTATTTATGCCCTTTCATGTTTACATTCTATATTCTCCATTAAGAGATAGATATTATGTGGGTCACACTGGAGATGATCTAAACGAACGTCTT
>DATDNL010000639.1:0-6352 GCA_036518315.1 Flavisolibacter sp.
ATTGCCCATAAGACCTATCTCCGGGTTAGTCCTGGCCAAGACATAGTCAGGATATAGTAATAAGATTCAAATTAGATAGTAATAGGATACAATAAGGATACTAATAGGATACGATACGGATAGTAATATATTGCCACGACTACAGCCCGACCAAAGTCCGATCATTCTTCGACTATCCTTCGACTCAAAGTGATTAAAAATAGTACGCTAAGCGGGCAGAAACTAAAATAGGGTGAACAATAAGCAGGACACACAACATAGGCTCCACTGCCGATAATTACAATGACTTTAGTTAACTCGTCTCCAATTTCTAATCACCTGGTGCCTCTGACCGGTTAAAAGGCTTTGGCATCGACTTGTTGTGGCTGTTTGTTTGTGGCCATTTGTTTTTCCTTGTCGAGGGCAAGATAGATGGCGTCCTGTATTTTACCACGAATGTTCAGCCTGGATAACAAGTTGGATTCTCTTCCCTCGAAGACACGGTTGGACAGGAAGACATATACCAGGTTAGCCTTCGGATCTACCCACACGCAAGTGCCGGTGAAGCCGGTGTGACCAAAAGATTCGGGAGAGGCCATGGAAGACGGATAGGGTTCCTTGCGCGTCGCATTATCTTTCTCAGGCTTGTCGAAACCGTATCCTCTCCTGCTAATGTCACTGTGATACGCGGTGAATAAGTCGATGGTCGACTTTTTAAGAAAACGCTGTCCATTGAGCTCACCGCCGTTGAGCAACATTTGATAAAGAAGGGAAAGGTCGTACGCATTGGAAAACAGTCCTGCATTTCCGGAAACATTTCCAAAGATGGCCGCTGATTCATCATGGACATAACCATGCATAAGTTGGTGACGGAAGAACTTATCTTCTTCCGTAGGTGCCGTTCTCTCAAGACCAAAATGTTCCCAGGGTTTGAAGCCCGTGGTAGACATTCCGAGCGGTGCATAGAAAGTTTTGCGAGTATATTGATCGAGAGGCATACCACTTACCTGCTCGACGATCTTACCTAATAAAATGAAATCAACATCGCTGTAGACATATTTAGGACTCGGTCCTAAAGGACAGTCGGCAATCATCTTCATCATGCTGTCTTCCCAGTCGTTGCGTAAATACATGCCCGGCGCCACTGGTGTAGTAAAGCCAGGTTTCGGAACATCACTGTAGTAAACCGGCGAAGGTCTTTTTGTTTGAGGATCGAGCGTCTTTCCCCAGAAGTTGATATCGGCAGGCAGACCAGCCTGGTGTAATAATATATCGGTAAGCTTCAGTCCAGCCTTATTAGAATTTTGCATGGAGGGCAGATAGTCGCCAAGAGTTTTGTTGATGTCTACTTTGCCCTGCTCGTAGAGCTTCATAATAGCAACCGTGGTCGCAGATACTTTGGTGACGGAAGCAAGATCATAAATAGTTTCGAGTGTGACCGGCAAGGAGCGGGTATCATACTCGTAGTGACCAAAGGCCTTGTGGTATTTGATCTCTCCATTTTGAATAGCAAGTACCTGGCAGCCGGGGTAGGCTTTCTTCGCTATCCCATCGTAAACAATACTGTCGATCTTGAGCCACTCGGGTGCTACACCCGTTGGGATGAAACGCCTGATGGCGATGCCGGTGCCAAAGGAAGTGCTGTCGATAGTGACGGGCAGCTTGCCATTGGATGCCAGCTTGCCTTCGAGAAAATCAGCGGCAACGTTTTGAAAGATATCGTCATCCTGGTACATGGCTACAAGACTGGGTGCTGTCAAGAAGTTCTTTGTAGCATATACATTGCCAAAGACAAAAGTCGCGGTTGAAGGCGTTTGAAGGGAATCCCATAGATTGATCGCTGTTTGGGAAATACCGAAGTTGTTCACTGCCTTGGGTGCATAACCGTGAACGCCCACAATGACCTTGTTATACTTATTAGACTTAACCGCGTCGAGGATTTGGGCAGCCTTGTCAGAAGAATCTTTAAAATTGAGATAGTAGGTATCTACGTTCAGCTCTTTCTTCAAGCGATCGCCGAATACAGTTGAATCGGCACCAATACCGACATAGGCCATGTGGCTCGTGTTCATGATAGGAAGAAGTCGCTTATCATTGTTCACTACTGTGATGACATTGCGTGCGACTTGTGCCTTGATGGCATCTACCTTATCGTTCAGATCCGCAAGTAGATTCGTGGTATCGACAATTTGTGCATGATTCAGGCCCAACTGGTATTTAGCATGTAGCACCTTTTTCACTTTACCATCAATATCCTTCCACTTCAATCTTTTCTTTTTGATAGCATCCTGTACGGCAGTAATGGCATCGGGAACGCTCTCGGGCAAGCAAAGCATATCGTTACCGGCAACGAGCGCCTGCACAGCTGCTTCACCTGCCGGGAAGTACTTGCTTACTCCCTTCATTTCAAGTGCATCGGTAAAGGTCAGTCCTTTATAGTCAAGTTTGTCGCGCAAAAGGCCAGTGACGTTGTTCTTAGATAAAGAAGTCGGTTGATTGTGAGTGGTGTCGATGGCAGGTATAGAAAGGTGGGCGATCATGACACTGCCGACACCGGCTTTGAATAATTGCCTGAAGGGATACAACTCGAGTGAGTCAAGTTGATCCATGCTTTTGTTGATGACGGGCAAATCGAGGTGAGAATCTACATCCACGTCACCATGACCGGGGAAGTGCTTCGCACAGGCCATGACACCTACGTCCTGCAAGCCGTGCATGTAAGCAAGGCCAAACTTTGCCACTTTATATTTATCCTGTCCGAAAGATCGGTAGCCAATGACAGGGTTGTTGGGATTGTTGTTGACATCGACAACAGGAGCATAGTCGACATGAATACCAATTCGTTTGCATTGCTCGCCGATGGCCTTACCCATATCGTAGACCAGTTGATCATTATTCAGTGCACCGAGCGTGAGCTGATAGGGAAATTTATTGACACTGTCCAGTCGCATACCCAGCCCCCACTCCGCATCGATCGTCATCATCAGGGGCGTTTTAGCAATCGACTGGTAATAATTATTAAGATTGGCTTGCCTGATCGGCCCGCCCTGGAACCAACAGATGGCGCCGACATTATACTTTTGAATAAGGTCCACTACCTGTTGAACATGGTCGGGACCAAGATTACTATGTGCCCTTATCACCATCAGTTGGGCAATCTTTTCTTCTTTAGAGAGAGATTTGAAAACACTGTCCACCCAATTGTTGGCAGACAGTTTACTGGAGTACTGGGCGAATGAACTTAGGAAAATAAAAAAGCTAAGGAGCAGGGAAAATACCTTCTTCATAATAAAAAACAATCGGAATAGAGATTAAACGGAGCCACAATTTACCACAAAACAGGGAGTAGGAGTTTTAAAATGTCGTGAAAGTAGTTGATTCGGCTGTTAAGTTGATTGGGTCGATTAAGGCGATTAAACTCATTTAGCTACTAACTAGTTTAGATTCTTGATCCAGATATCGATTTGGTGAGGAGCAGATTCGTCGCCGCCGAAATAGGGATAGAGTTGATAGCCTTTCGCTTTTTCGGTAGTTGACATGCGAGGCAAATCGGTGATGGTGCCGTCTACGCCGAACTGGTACTTATCAGCAGTGACTTTTATGAAGCAATTGATTTCGGCACCTATGTCTACAGTTGATAGTTCTTTTGATGTTACGACACCCTTGTTATAGATATAGGCAAAGAGGCGAAGTGCCTTATCGCTCCAACGCCAGCCAAAACGGGCACTGTATTGATGGTGGTCGGTATTATTATCGGAAAAACCATAGAGCTTGTTAATGTCATATTGGTTCTCGGGTAATTTAGACTGGTAGATGGCAGTACTGTCAAACCTGACGATGAATTTCATTTCACTCAATTCTATTGCCCGATAGCTATTGCCGTCGCAATACTGGTTACCCGCCTGTATCGTGTATTTGATGAACTGGCCGGTTGTGGAATTTGACGAAAGAGAGGCGACACGATCGTCACTGTTTTTGGTGCAGCTTGCCAGCACAATAGCCACGAGGAACAGGTACAGCGGCGCTTTCACTGAGATAAAGGATTTTTGCTAAAGTAATAACCCCATTGATTTTAAAAAACTACGTCGATCATTTACCATGAAAAGTTTTCTTAAATACAGGGAAGCCCTTAGAGGAACGCTGCTGATCGATCGCCATTGTGTATTTTTGAAGGCTTCAAATAAGAACCGTGGCTGACCGAATACTACTATTACCTGATAACATTGCGAACCAGATTGCTGCCGGTGAGGTGATTCAACGCCCGGGAAGTGCCGTAAAGGAACTGCTTGAAAACGCCGTGGACGCAGGGGCTACGGAAATCAAGTTGATCGTCAACGATGCAGGGAAGGCACTGATACAGGTAATTGATAATGGCCAGGGTATGAGTGAGACTGATGCACGCATGTGTTTTGAGCGGCATGCTACCTCCAAGATCAAGAATATAGACGATCTCTTTCACATACGCACCATGGGCTTTCGCGGTGAGGCATTGGCCTCTATTGCGGCGGTTTCACAGGTGGAGCTGAGAACAAGAAAGGCAGATACCGAAGTAGGTGTTTGTATCGAGGTTGAAAACAGCGTTGTCACGAGGCAACAGCCTGTAGCCACACCTGTAGGTACCAGCATTTGTATGAAGAACCTGTTCTTTAATGTACCGGCCCGTAGGAACTTTCTCAAAAGCAATGCCTCAGAGATGCGGCATATCATTGACGAGTTTATTCGAGTAACACTGGCCTTTCCGCAAATCTTCTTTTCGCTGACGAGCAACGGTCAACAACTGTTTCACCTGGAGGCCGGTAATTTGAAACAGCGTATACTTCAAATATTGGGGAGTAATTATAATGCTAAACTGGTTTCTGTTAAAGAGGAAACGGATTACCTCAATATCTATGGCTTTGTTGGAAAACCTGAAACGGCAAAGAAGACGAGGGGTGACCAATACTTCTTTGTAAACAGCCGGTTTATCAGGAGTGCCTACCTGAATCATGCAGTGATGAGCGCGTTCCAGGATATGATCTCGGCGGATAGCTTCCCGATGTATGTGCTTTTTATTGACCTGGATCCCACACAGGTGGATGTAAACGTTCATCCAACGAAACAGGAGATCAAGTTTGAAGACGAAAAGATTGTTTATGCTTTTGTGCAGGCCGCAGTAAAACACGCCTTAGCACAGTTTAGCATTACACCTACACTGGACTTTGATTTGGATAGCTCCATTCAACAACTTGACTCCATTCAGAAACCTTTCACTGAAGAGAAGAAGTTTGAAACAACTTCCTCCTCTATATTCAGAACATTCACAGAGGCAAACCAGGCGCATAAGATTGACCCGGGAGAGATGAAAAACTGGAGCGACCTGGGTGGGGAAACAGCAAACGGCAAACGGGAGACGGAAGACGACAAGTGGATAACCGGACAAACTCCCACAGAAGGAGGATTCCAATCCTTAGGACGGTTTTTATTGAGGGCTGAGGAAGAAGCGCCTCGTGTCGGGCAAACGCTTATTCAACATTCGCCCTTCGGCCTTGATCAATTTAGCCTCACCCAATTGTTTAACAGCTATATCGTTGTACCGGCGGCACAAAGCTTCTTGTTGGTCCATCAACAGTTGGCGCATGAAAGAATTATCTATGAACGCCTGACCAATGCCATGGTGGGTAAGGCAGTTGCTACTCAAAGGAGTTTGTTTCCTGCCACTATTGAACTAACGCCAGCCGATGCTGTTCTATTGAACGAGCTGCTGACGGATCTTCACCAGATGGGCTATACCATTGAGCCTTTTGGCAAGACAGCATTTGTAATACAAGGTACTCCTGCAGATCTCGAGTCCGGCAACGAAAAGACGATGCTGGAACAGATTCTGGAACAATACAAACATTTCAGCGGTGAGCTAAAACTTTCCAGGAGAGAAATGCTGCTGCGAACCGTTGCCTGGCAGCAAGCAGTCAAAGCCGGCACATCTCTTTCCGAGAGAGAAATGCAGAATCTCATTGTCGACCTCTTTCAATGCCAGCAACCGAATGTATCACCCACAGGTCGGCCCACTTACCTTGAGTTCAAGAAAGAACAGTTGGAAAAGATGTTCGGCAGATGATCAGAGTTTAGCCGATTGCCAGATGCGGTAACGAACCATCAACTGGAGCGCTTGGTTTCTTTTCTCGTCTACGGTTCCGTCGGGATTCGTGAATTTGATGTAAGGCTGAACATCCTTTGTATAACGCAGCCCAAAAGAAAAACGTTTCCACTGATAGTCGGCTTGTAACAAAACGTGAACTTGCGTTTTGTAAAGGAATGAATCATTGAAGTGCTTCATCGGAATAATCTGCTTGACATTGGTGTACTTCTGCGTCAAGGTATTCCAGGTGTCCGTTTC
>DATDNL010000640.1:0-2917 GCA_036518315.1 Flavisolibacter sp.
TCAAATAAAGAACGGGTAGGTAGTTTTTGCTCATATAAGCAGTTCGCGTATTGAATGCCTAAGCTAATTTTTTAACTAAGAATCTACAATATTTTTCCTGTTAAACAATTCTTTTTTTAAGGTTCAAAGGTTGTAACTTTAAGTAAACGCATTGCTTATGGTACCAGATTTGAAACAAAAGCTACATAAGCTGATCGACAATTGTAACGACGAATTTCTTCTCGAAGAAGCAAGAGCTGTTCTTGAATCGCCACAGACCGCGGGAGAATTTTTTGATGAATTGGATGAAGAAGACAGGGATTCCTTTTTAGAAGGCGAAGACGAACACGATAAAGGTGTTCAACACCACAGGATGATGCACCAGTTTGAGGCGTGGAAAAAGAAATGATCACTCTTTCATAATATAGATTTTGATTAAATTGGGTTAGATGAAAAAACCCACGGTTAAAGCCGTGGGTTTTTGATTGTTATGATTACAACTTTGTAAGATGCATAAAAAAAAGAGGCCGTCTCATAAGGACGGTCTCTTTCAATTCGTGTAATTCGTGAATATAATTCGTGAATATAATTCGTGTGATTCTTATTTCACTTCTTCAAACTCTGCATCCGTTACATTCTCTCCTGCATTGCCGGCGCCAGTCCCTTGCTGTTGTTGTTGTCCGCCATCGGCTCCCGGCTGAGGACCACCTGCGCCCTGGGTTGCCTTATACAACTCTTCGCTTGCTGCTGTCCATGCATTGTTTAATTCTGTAACTGCAGGGTCTATTTGGGCTATATCCTGTGACTTGTGAGCTTCCCTTAGCTTGTTTAGAGCCGATTCTATTGGAGCTTTCTTATCGGCAGGGATCTTGTCTCCGTATTCTTTCAACTGCTTCTCTGTCTGGAAGATGAGACTGTCTGCCTGGTTGAGTTTTTCAACCTTCTCTTTTTCCACTTTATCCTTGTCGGCGTTGGCTGTAGCTTCTGCTTTCATCTTTTCGATCTCGTCCTTCGTGAGACCACTACCTGCCTCGATGCGGATCTTTTGTTCTTTGCCGGTGCCCTTATCCTTAGCCGTTACGTGGAGGATACCGTTGGCGTCAATATCGAAGATCACTTCAATCTGCGGCACTCCTCTTGGAGCCGGTGGAATACCGTCGAGGTTAAACATACCAAGGCTCTTGTTGTCTTTGGCCATTGGACGTTCGCCCTGGAGCACATGAATCTGTACCCCCGGTTGGTTGTCCGAAGCAGTCGAGAACACTTCCGACTTTTTAGTAGGAATGGTAGTATTCGAAGCAATCAGGGTTGTCATTACACCTCCCATGGTTTCGATACCAAGGCTTAACGGAGTTACGTCAAGCAAGAGGACGTCTTTCACTTCACCCGTCAATACGGCACCCTGGATGGCTGCACCTACTGCCACTACCTCGTCTGGATTTACGCCTTTGTGAGGCTTTCTTCCAAAGAACTTCTCTACGATCTCCTGTACTTTAGGAATACGTGTAGAACCACCTACGAGGATCACCTCGTCGATTTGAGAGATGCTCAGACCGGCATCCTTCAAAGCCTGCTCACATGGTTTCAGGCAACGAGCGAACAAATTGTCGGCAAGTTGCTCAAACTTAGCCCGGGTCAATTTCTTTACTAAGTGCTTAGGTACTCCGTCAATTGCGGTAATGTATGGAAGATTGATCTCTGTCTCAGATGAAGACGACAGCTCCACTTTGGCTTTTTCAGCAGCTTCCTTCAAGCGCTGCAGCGCCATTGGGTCTTTGCGAAGGTCAACGTTCTCCTCTTTCCTGAACTCTTCGGCGAGCCAGTCCATGATCACTTTATCGAAGTCGTCACCACCGAGGTGGGTATCGCCGTTAGTAGACTTTACTTCGAAGACACCGTCACCTAACTCCAACACCGAGATATCGAACGTACCGCCACCAAGGTCGAATACAGCTACATGATGATCCTTTCCGCCTTTGTCAAGGCCATAGGCAAGGGCTGCAGCTGTGGGCTCATTTACTATACGGCGAACGTTCAGACCGGCAATTTCACCAGCTTCCTTTGTCGCCTGACGCTGAGAGTCATTAAAGTAAGCAGGCACGGTAATAACCGCTTCTGTCACTTCCTGCCCTAAATAGTCCTCGGCCGTCTTTTTCATCTTCTGGAGGATCATGGCAGAGATTTCCTGTGGAGTATAAAGTCTGCCATCAATATCGATACGAACGGTATTATTGTCACCCCTGGCTACTTTATAGCTCCAGTGGCTGATTTCTTCTGTCACTTCATCATAGCGGCGACCCATAAAACGCTTCACACTCATGATCGTGTTCTGCGGGTTAGTGATAGCCTGGCGCTTAGCGGGATCGCCCACCTTGCGTTCGCCGTTTTTTAAGAAAGCCACAACCGAAGGCGTCGTACGGCGACCTTCATCGTTTGCGATCACAACAGGCTCATTGCCTTCCATTACCGCCACGCAACTGTTGGTTGTACCTAAGTCTATTCCGATTATTTTTCCCATTGATTAAGAATTTAATAGTTCAATATTGGTTATCAATGATTATGCCCAAGGGGGTGAGGGTGAAATTTTGGCAGTAAGATGAATCATAACTGAAATCCGGCGGAACTCGACGGTAATTAAATGAGTCTAAGATCAGTTAGTAAGTGGGCTTATACTGGGAGTATCGGGGGAAGCGCCATTATTAATTATTGATTATTAATTATTTAGCATGCGAATCTCAGATGCGATTCTCTGACAGAAACTAAATAAGGCCAGTTAGGATTCAGACCGGAGGAACTGAAATGCGGAGACATCCGTCAGAAATGAGCAAGATCAGATAAACAGCAAAACAGGCAATGGATTATTTTTATTGTCAAACAGGAATTATGGCCCAAACGACGGCTCAAAAACTGAAAATCAAGGACGGAGACAAGATATTAG
>DATDNL010000641.1:0-3422 GCA_036518315.1 Flavisolibacter sp.
TTGTTCTTCTCTGTATCCTGTGAGAAACATAAATAAGAAATCAAGACCAGGCAAAGTGTACTAACCATGTTTTTCATAGTAAACGGATTATTGGTCTCAAAACTAACAGGCAGTTGGCTTAGCTGCAAGCAAAAACAACAACCAGGGGGTTAAGCGCATGTTAATGAGATTTTCTTTTTATAAGTTCAATCGCTCCCGGTTTTATAGTTCGGAACGAATTTCATCGCTTGTTGCCTTATCCATAGATTGTCCCTGCAGGAAGCTCAGTATGGGATTATTAAGATCACTTCCTTATGAACAGCGTATGAACCCTGCGAGACATCGAAAGGACGATAAGCATTATTCAATACCAATTTAGATTAAGGCGGAGAACTGCAAAAAGTATTCGGGAAAATACTAAGACCGATCAATGATCGTTGCAACGCCTGGCGCGATCCGGAGTGAGATTACTAATACCACGCTGTAAATCTACTTTACTAGTAACTCTGGCAGGATATTTGGAAAGGCTTCGCATTATCTTTCGCCAAACCAATGTCAACAGAATTTACTCCCCTGTTTTTGATTCCTCGTACGAGGTTTATATACACCTATGACTTATCACCAATTAAAAATTCCGTTTATGAAACTGAAAACAAGACTAGTTCTGACGTCGGCTATTGCTTCTTTGTGCTTAGTATTATTTATCACTGCCTGTAAAAAAGAAACGAGCAGCAGCAGTGGAACCAATGCAAAAAGATTATCTGTTTTCCTGACTGATGATCCCTGCAATTTTGATTCGGTGCTGATTGACATTCGCTATGTGGAAGTGAAGATCGATACCAGCTCCGCACACATGAATGATGATCATTATGGTGATGATGACGATAATGGAGATGACGACCACGAACATTCTGACCGCTATGGCAAGTGGGATACGCTGACCATCCGGCAAGGAGTATACAACGTAATGAAGTTCCGGAATGGCATCGACACTTTATTAGGAACAGCCAACCTGCCAGCGGGACGAACCAGGAAAATGAGATTAACCTTGGGCAACAACAATTCGGTAGTCGTAAGTGGCGTAAGGCATCCTTTGAACCTGCTGCCAGGGACTAACAGCTACGCCTACGTGAAGCTGCATGATGAGGATCACGATGACGTTAACCCTACGCAATCTTCGCTGTGGCTTGACTTTGATGTGTGCCAGTCGATACGTTCATATAATGGGCAGTATTATTTAAAGCCTGTTCTGAAACCTTTTGGGATCAACCATTTTGGAAGCTTGGAAGGAAAGGTACTACCATCAGCTGCGAAGGCCTTTGTACAGGCACGTAATGCCACTGATTCGGCTACTGCCCTACCGGAGAGCGATGGCGAGTATAAGATACGTGGATTAGCCGCGGGAACTTACAGTGTCACTCTCAAAGGCTCTAACGGTTATAGAGATACGACCCTTACCAATTTAGTTGTACGCGATGGCCAGGAAACACATGTCCCGACCGTCACTTTGCGCCAGTAAGATTATAAAACCAGCTATAACCCGGCTGCCGAAAGGAAGCCGGGTTTTTTTATGGCATTAGTTGAATGGTTGATCCAATTGGGTGGTTGATTAGGGAGTTCTGTTTACTGCGGAGTGTTTTCGATTTCCGGCAACCTTTTTTACAGGTGGCCAATGCGCTCATTTCGTAGAAAATTAATACCCTTATCGCTTATTGTTCGTGGAGGCACAGGCTATTTCCGTCCAGGTCTTTCAGCCACGCGAATTTACCCCATGGAGTTTCATCAACCTTACCCACTTCAATCCCTTTGGACGTCAGCTCTTCGATCTTTGCGGTGATATTATCGGTCTTGCAGATGATGGCTGTAAAACTGGAAAGGGAAATAGTGGTTGGGCAGCCCGGCAGTCCCATCTGGATCCAGGTTTCTCCATGTTCGCCGGGGGCCTCTACAATCACTTCAAAGCCGATCTTGCTGTAAAATTGCTTCGCTTTTTGCCTGTCCGTCACCGGCAGCATAATGATTTCGACTGATTTCATTTTTATTGTTTTAGTTAAGAGATCAAATCTAGATACTTCAAACAGGAAGAGTACAGGGTAAATTGGACAAACTTACCTGTTGAATGCGACAAGGGATTTTCGTAATGTTGTCGATTGATAAAAACAATGAAACACGTTTCCATCTTACCCCTACACGACGCTACTTTGAGCAGCATCGACAGTTGTTATCAATTGTTTAGCCGTGTCAATGATTTTATGAGATACCAGGGGAAACCGCCTTTCTACGATGTCCGTATTGTGGGTCTTGAGCGGAATACGCAGCTTGGCATTTATAGTATACGAAGTGATCAGACAGTGGCGGAGGTTAACAAAACCGATGTGATCGTTATACCACTTTTATGTGGAAACTTCCAAAACGCGATCAAAGAAAATCAGCCGTACACGAAATGGTTATTAAGCCAATACGAAAGCGGGTGCGAAATTGTTTGCCTTTGCGTCGGCTCCTTTTTTCTTGCTTCCACAGGCTTGCTCGATGAGAAGAAATGTGCAGTTCATTGGGTGGCAAAGAATGAATTTACCGGCTTATTTCCCCGGGTACGGGTTATGGACAATAGGATCATAACGGATGAAGACCGCATTTATACCAGTGGTGGCGGCTTCTCTTATCTCAACCTTATACTCTATGTGTTCGAAAAGCACCTCGGCAGAGAAGTATCGATCCTTGCCTCGAAGATGTTTGAAATTGATATAGAGCGAAGAAGCCAGAACCCGTTTTCCATTTTCATAGGACAAAAGGCGCACGGTGATGAACTGGTAACGAAAGCACAGGAGTGGATAGAAAAGGATCCGACTGAAGCGTTTATAGTGGAAGACATTTGCGAGGCGCTTGCCGTCGGAAGACGAACCTTTGAAAGAAGGTTCAGGAAATGTACGGGCAATTCAATTGCAGAATATATCCAAAGAGTGAAGGTCGAGTTTGCCAAACAACAGTTGGAGACCGGAAGTAAGACGGTTAAAGAAATCGGTTACGAAACGGGTTACAATGATATTGACGCGTTTAGAAAGGTGTTTAAAAAGATTACGGACTTGTCACCGGCCGACTATCGAAAAAAGTATGCGGTATGATGAACTGTACCCTTACGGCACCTGGTTTGCAACTCTAGCTTCTATTCTTCCCATTTCCCGTTCTGTGGAACAAGTTGTTCGGACATTGCAAACTGCTGCCCGTAATATCCTTTCGATCGATTGGCCCATTTTTACCAATTTTATCAGAGTATGAGGAGAGTGTTGTTGCATATTGCTTTCTGGATCGCTGGTCCAGGATATTTTGCTGATTTTTCTGGTGAATACTACCAGGATGTATCCCACGATGCAGAATAATCTTCTTTTCTCTATTGAACACGCCCTCCTATTGTTGCTTCCCAAGCTAATCTTCACCTATTTTAT
>DATDNL010000642.1:0-8332 GCA_036518315.1 Flavisolibacter sp.
CGTTACGCAATCTTTTGCGCCTTCGCTTTTTCCCACTCACCCCTGCCGTACCCGGGAATGACATGCCTTTCGCTGTGATAGGAAGAACGAACCAGCGGACCGCTTTCTACATAGTCCAGTCCAAGTTCATATCCAACTTCTTTATACTCCGCAAATTCATCAGGATGCACGAAGCGTTGAACCGAGAGGTGTTTCTTACTAGGCTGAAGGTATTGCCCAATGGTAACCACGTCGCAGCCCGCATTGGCAAGGTCGCGAATGGTTTGTATGACTTCGTCTTTCGTTTCGCCAAGACCAAGCATGATACCACTCTTCGTACGCATACCACCCTGCTTCAGCGTTTTGATTACCTCCATGCTTCTCCAGTATTTTGCCTGGATACGAACTTGTTTCGTGAGACGCTCTACTGTTTCGATGTTATGTGAAACAACTTCAGGAGCAGCATCAATAACGCGTTGAATGTTTTCCTTTTCTCCCTTGAAGTCCGGGATCAAAGTTTCCAGGGTAGTCTCCGGGTTTAAGTTCTTTACCGCCTTGATGGTATTGTACCATATAATGGAACCACCGTCTTTTAGTTCGTCGCGGTCCACCGAGGTAATAACCGCGTGCTTCACCTTCATAAGGTAGATGGCCTCAGCCACGCGTTGTGGCTCGTCCCAGTCGACGGCATCAGGCCTGCCGGTGGCCACTGCACAAAAGCCACAGCTACGCGTGCACACATTTCCAAGTATCATGAACGTCGCCGTTCCCTCGCCCCAACACTCACCCATATTCGGGCAATTGCCACTTTCACAGATGGTGTGAAGCTTATGCTTGTCGACAAGGCCACGTACATGCTTATAGCTTTCACCGATGGGCAGCTTCACACGTAGCCAATCGGGCTTATTTCTTTTTATTGTTTCGTTTGTTGTAGAACAGTTGCTCATAGTTACCTAATTCATCGTAGCCACCCTATTTCCAATGACGCTTGTAGTCAGAATGGTGACCAACATAGTTATCGATAGGAAGGATAGGAACATCCCTCTCGCAAAAAGAATTCTGCAAATTTCCGGAATATTAGCGAAATAGAGGCTTGGGATTATTTACGGCCTCCAAATACAAACGCAATATGGATCTGTGTGAAGAGTTGCCTGTGGTCGTAATTAACAAGAATTGGTATTTTCTCGGCGAAGGCCTCAGTGCTCACCCCGATTTCCATGGCCTGCACGCTTTCGTTGTACCTGCCGAAGTCGAAACGTAAAGCAGCCCGTAGAAAGGCTCCCGGTTTCACCTTGATCTCACTCCACCCTTTCGTGAAGCCTGAGCTTCCATAAATATTCCCGACGCTCATGAAAAGAGCCGGGTCGTCCTCGTACTTTATGGACCTGTCACCATGTACAGGATCTTTTACGTCGAGGTAGTAAGGTTTAAGAAGTCCGAGATCGAGCCCGCCATCTGCGTTTAATGTTATGGCCACACCATTTTTATTCCCTTTTTGACCAAGGATATACTGGCGTCCGAATCCCAGCTTTGCTTGGTAGAAGTTATTTTCCTTTCCATACACGAAGGAATTACTGAAGAACTGGTCGCCTCCCAGCTTTTCTTCCTTGCGATGTTTGACCTCCGTAAGCTCCAGCAAGTAAAGATTGCCGGACCGCACCGATTTCCTTTTGCCAAGTTCATAAAAAATACCATAACCTGTGGTTCTGAGCTCCACTCCGAAAACGCTTTGCTTATGATAGGATAAATTGCCCTCTTCCTCCTGCCTGGCAATGGCATCGATCCTCTGGCGCTTCTCTGCCTTCCTGTCCGCTTTACTGTTCGTTTTGCTCACAGGTCGCACGGCTGTGGAATCCTGGGCATTCAACGAAACTCCTGCACACAATACTAAAATGACTATAAATATTTTTTTCACTGGAATAACAATATGTAGTTGAACGTAAATTTAGGCAAAAAAGTATGACCTCTGTTGTTGAATACGAAGGAGAACTGAGAACGGTTTGTACTCATCTGCGCTCTGAAAGCTATTTTGAAACCGATGCTCCACCAGATAACAATGGAAAAGGCGAGCGATTCTCTCCCACCGATCTATTGGCCACTTCTCTTGCCACCTGCATGCTGACAGTGATGGGAATCAAAGCAAGAAGCCTTGGTTTTGACCTAAACGGAATTAAAATTGAAGTGGAAAAGATCATGAAACCTAATCCCCGGCGTGTGGCGGGAATTAACTTATTCTTTCATATCCCGGATAAACTGAAGGATTTGGAAGAGAATACGAAACAGATCTTAAAACGTATTGGCGAGACCTGCCCCGTTTGGCAAAGTATTCATCCAGACATCGCTGTAGCGGTTGACTGGGAGGCCTGGAATTAAGCAAAATTCCTACGTACATCACCTGTTTGAATTGAAGAAAGGATTGGGTAAGTTTATTGCCTTAATCCACCCCTATGCAAATGTCAAAAAACAGGCTCATTTTCTTCAGGGTACTCCTGTTTCTGATAATCGTCTATCTGTTGGTTTCCTGTGCTCGTGGCGTGACGCCCGACCAGGCGGCAAACCGGCATTATAATGGCTGCAGGCCTGTCAGGTAACCTCGTGCCTTTGCTAGTCTTGACTTTTCAAGACCATATTGCCAACGGCACAGCGAAGGCAATTCTTATCATCACAGTATTGTGTCTTGAGTTCTATAAGTGCCTGTGAGTCAAAAGCAGAATCAGTTTTTACCCCCAGGGCAGCAAAGCCCTTGCTTATAAAATTGACCTCGGGTTCTAAATCCTCCAGCCAGTTGATTGCCTTGGTTTTGTACTTCTCCTCTTTGTGAAGAGCACCATAGGCAAATAATACCGGGACGATGGTGTTGATAATAATATTATTAGTCGCGTTAGACCCGATCACTTTCTTTTTGAAAGAAGAGGCTTGATCAAATTGATAATGGTAATGCCAGTAGTCGTTGGCTGTTACACCGAATAACTTCCTGAGTTCAGTCACCTTCTCAATTTCCAGCACCCTTGAAAATAGATGCACTGAGTTTTGAATTAAGGCTGCTAATTCGGCTAAGCGGACGGTTGGAAAGTTCCCCGGTCTCATTCTTAGAAATTGAATGGAATCATGGACTGCGGCCAGGTCATACTTCTTCCTGAGGAAAGCATACTCCCGTTGTAAGAGCTTGGGATACTCCTCTGCAAACGCACCTTTTAGCAAACCTGCCTGCCCGAACAGTAATGCTTCTACCTGGTGAATCTGGTTCTTATGTTTGCCCAGGATGCTGATCGGAATACTTTTCGCCACTGACTCAAATGCGTCACTGTTTACTTTCATACCAAAACTTCTTGCCAGCAGCCACCAGAAAGTTTCTTCCCAGTGACCCTTTGATTCTTCCAGCAACCGCAAAACATTTGTCGACTTCCTTGTCAGTCGTTCCGCCACCAGCCTTTCTTTCCATGAAAGCCAGGTGATCTCTTTCACCTGTGACACTGAATGCCCACAAGGGATGAAATAGGACGAATTCATCAGGTCACTATATCTCTCCAATAATAGGTTTGAAATCCTTGGCTGAAGTTCTAAAACCGGTAGCGAGGCCGGAGGCTCATCGTCTTCGAAAACCACGTGAAGAATTACATTATTATAGTTTGGATCCTTACTGTGCCCATGATCATTCCAGTGTGATGTCTTTAGATGCAATTCTATTGACCCAACAAGAATCGTGTTATCGATCTTTATCCTTGCCTGGATGAAATCTGGTCCCTGGTTAGTGTTTAACTTACCTGGGAAAATAATCTCAAGCTCCTCTCCTGTTGTTGTTCTAAGTTCCGATTTGTTGAAATATTGCAGTTGCCAGATGTATTGCAATAGCTTTTCTCCACCTGTGCGGAAGGGAAGTGTCAAAGCAAACCTTTCCTGTTTTAATTGCCGGCCCATTGCTTAAAACCGGCATGAACTTAACAAGATTTCTTTGAATAATTACTGACCGTCGTCGAAAGCCTTTAGCGCCTGGACCACCCGGCTGACGGGTAAGCCCATAACATTGTAAAAATCCCCACTGATGCATTTGATACCCACCACCCCGATCCACTCCTGTATGGCATAAGCGCCGGCTTTATCGTATGGTTTGTACTTATCTACGTAGAACTCGATCTGCTCTTGCGTGAGTGAGTGAAACTCTACGTCGGTCGTATCTGAAAAAGCCACCTTCTTCTGGTCCCGTAAAAGAACAACGCCCGTAATGACCTTGTGGTGACTGCCACTTAGTTTCTTTAAGATTTGGATCGCATCGTTACGGTCCGCCGGCTTATTAATGATCTCGTTATCCAGTACGACAATCGTATCAGCAGCTATAATCATTTTGTTTTTAGCTTTCTGCTGTACGGCTATTGCTTTTTCTTCGGCGACATAAATAGCCACTTCGCTGGGTGAAAGTTCCAGAGGAAAGGATTCGTCGGTATTAGCAATAATGACATCGAAGTCTACTTCGGCCCATTCCAATAATTGTTTTCTCCTGGGAGACTGCGAGGCAAGGATGATTCTAGACATGTACTAAAAATAAATGCGGAAAAAGATCATGGAGACAATTCCTGATAGCATAATCACCTTGCTAAGATTACTTAGCGTGTTGAAGTCACTGACGCTGATAGCTTTGGGCAGCCTGTAAAGCAAAAGGGCCAGCGGTGCGATTATTAAGACAACCCCATAGGCAATCGCGTACCACCATTGAAATTGTAACACATATAATTGCAACAGCACTAAGGCAGCCAGCAATACAACGCCCCAGATGAAAACATATATCTTGGTAGCCCGAACGCCCGCGACTATCGGTAATGTTCTGCAACCGTATCGCTCGTCCCCTTCCAGATCTTCCATATCCTTTATCGCCTCACGTATCAAAGAACTTATAAAAGCAAACGCAGCGTATAGAAACGAAACCCTGAAAAACTTAATGGTTTGTGGGCTACTTCCGACGATAGCGTCCCGTGGTGAGGTGTATACAAAGAAGAGAATCAAGACCGTCCACGCGGTAAGAATTGAAATGACGACGTTCCCTATCAGAAACTTACGCTTTAAGGACGTAGAGTAAAACCATAATAGAACGGTACAAGCCACGTTTCCAAGTATTAGGTACCACTTACCTAGTCCTACGCCTATGACCGTTGCTATGATACCTAAGAGGCTAAAACTAAAGTGCCAGATTATAGCCCATCGGCGGTGTATTGTCCGCGCAAATACATTCTTTTCCGGTTTGTTGATCTGGTCAATATTGAGGTCAAAATAGTCGTTTATAATGTAACCCGCAGCGGCAATAAGCACAGAGGCGAGTATGATCCAAACCAAACTTCTCGATCCATCTTTCTGGAACAGTGGCTCGTAAACACAAAAATAGAACAGTACCTGCGTCAGTACTATAAACACAAGATTAGGCCATCGTATCAATCGTAAAAAAGCAGTGATCAGTTTCATTAATTGGTCTTAGCGTGAAGAAACACCCGTGTCGTATTTCCAATGATCATTCAATTTCAGAACCTTCTCAATAACATCTCTTACGCAGCCTTCACCGCCTTTAATTGAACAGATGTATTTGCTGACTTTCCGCACTTCGATGGCGGCATCAGCCGGGCAACAAGGTAAACCAACCTTTTCAAGGACGGGGATGTCGGGCAGGTCATCTGCCATATATAACATCTCTGCCCAGTTTAAACTGTTCTGTTCGATATAGCTCTCCATGAATTTAAGCTTATCCTTTAGTCCCAAATTAATTTCAGTAAGGCCAAGGTATTTCAACCGATGAATAACAGGTTCAGATGACCCACCGGAAATAATAACCACCCTGTATCCATTCCTGATCGCAATCTGCAGTGCAAGACCATCTTTTACATTCATGGTTCTTGCTTGCAAACCATTTTCCAGTAATAAAACGCTGCCGTCGGTCAACACGCCGTCTACATCAAATACAAAGGTCTTTATGCCGTGGAAATGTTCAAGTACGTTCATGGGCTGTTTGCTGATCTGCTAAAGTAGTTCAGGGTTGGCAATAATCAGATGACAATGGGATTTAACTTACCGGCTCACGTAGATACTTTCGGTAAATGTTTCGTAAATCTTCTTAAGGTGCGGATAACGTTGTAAAAGCTCAAGGTGCTTTTCAATAGTATTATGATCATTCCTTAAAGCCGGGCCTGTTTGTAAATTCGACGGGGATGTGTACTCGACCCTCAAAGCAGTTTCTTTTATCAGGGGAATCAAGAGCTCGAAATCCAGTCCTTCATCGTTACAATACGATTCCGCGAGAGCATACAAATGATTTACAAAATTGTTCACGATCACTGCCGCCAGGTGTAGTTTCATTCTTTTCTCATCCCCAGCTTCAATTACCTTATCCGAAATGCTTTGCGCCAACGACTCCAGCTCTTTAAGCGTTGATTCGTCACTCGCATCGATGATGATAGGGATGTCAGGAAGCTGGCTAATGTCTTTCTTCAAAGTCTGCAATGGATAAAACACACCAAAATGCTGTGCAGAACCTTGTAATACATTTTTGGAAACGGAAGCTGCTGTGTGGACAATTGTCTTGCCAGTCAATTGTAGTTCCTCCAAAACTTCTTCAATAGCGATATCCGATACCGCTAAAATATAAAGGTCTGCATCTCGGGTTACAACATTCCAGTAATTGGTGGACTCCGTTCCTAATTCATAGGCTAACTTACTTGCCGCAGAAGTGTCTCTGCCAAACACCTGTACTATCCTATGGCCTGCCGCTTTCAGTTTTCTTCCGAGAACAGTTGCCGTATTTCCAGTTCCTATGATTACGATTTGCATAGTAATGAGACATGTTTAAATGTAACGAGTATGAGTTCGCGGGAATTCGATTCAAGCTAACTTTAATCTTTCGAACCCTGAAGCCTGTAGAATGAACTTACTAAAGCAATTGGTTCTAAAATATTTGAGAACAAAATTTGTATTTCTTTCTTCTTTCTCCAAAAGAAAAGCCGCAGAAGATGCCTTCAAACTGTTTTGTACACCCAACACCCGTTCGAAGAAAGCGCTTTCGAAGGTATTCACCCATGCGGAAAAGCTTGAGGTGGACTTCCAACAGTATAAAATACGAGGTTACCGGTGGAATAAAAACAGTCAAAAAAAGGCTTTAGTCTTACATGGTTTCGAATCGACAGTGGCCAACTTCGAAAGATACATTACGGGATTGGTGGAAAAAGACTACCAGGTTCTCGCCTTCGATGCCCCGGCCCATGGATACAGTTCCGGCAGGACCATCGACGCAGTTGTTTATAAAGAGCTCGTTCAATTCATTTGGTCGAATTTTGGACCGATCGATTCTTTCCTCGCCCACTCTTTCGGAGGACTTGCTCTTTGCCTGGCTCTCGAGGAGATTCCACATCCCGCTACGACTAAAATTGTCCTGGTAGCTCCGGCAGTAGAAACAAAGACGGCAATTGACAACTTTTTCCTGTTCCTAAAACTGCCGTCGAATCTCAGAACTGAGTTTGACAAGGTAATATTTGACAAGGGTAGCCACCCCCCTGAGTGGTATTCCATAGCGAGGATGGCGCCCGATATAAAAGGACAGGTATTATTCTTGCAAGACAAGGATGACGCGTTGACTCCTTTTTCCGACGTAAAACCAATTATGGATAGGAACTATCCCAATTTCAGGTTTATCATATCGAAGGGCCTGGGTCATCGGCGGATTTACAGGGATGAGCAGTCTGTAAAAAGCATTTTAGATTTTCTATGAGGTTATTTTTGCTGACAATTGCCCTAACCGTTTCAAAGTTGTAATACTATGCACGTTTATACATACCTGGCACTCGGCGACTCGTATACCATTGGCGAAGGCGTCTCACTCACGGACTCTTTTCCTTACCAGGTAGTTCAGCTTTTACGAAACCAGGAGTTTGATTTCAATGCCCCCGAGATCATTGCCAAAACCGGGTGGACGACCGATGAATTGCAGGCTGCCATCGGTAAAGCGACTTTACTTTCCAAGTATGACTTTGTTACCTTATTAATAGGTGTAAACGATCAATACCGCGGAAGGGACATTATGGAATACAAAGAACAATTCGAGGAACTTCTGAAAAAAGCAATCGAACTGGCGAATGGCAAGAAAGACCGGGTGATTGTAGTTTCGATCCCCGATTATAGTGTCACTCCACATGGCCGTTCATTGGAGCCCGAGAAGGTATCCAAGGAGATTGAGGTCTTCAACGGTGTCAATAAAGCTTTGTCCATCCAGTATAAGGTGCTCTATGCTGATGTGACCGCTGGCTCAAGAGAAGCGGCGAACGACCAATCGCTAATCGCCGGGGATGGTCTCCATCCATCTGAAAAGGAATACCGGAAATGG
>DATDNL010000643.1:0-3356 GCA_036518315.1 Flavisolibacter sp.
CGAGGAAGTATAGCAGTAGCCTGGCGATAGACTTACGAGGAATGATAAGATTTTGAAACCACCGGTTAATGTAGAACATCGGTACCAGTGACAAGAGGATGAAAAGAAGAAGTAGGATCTTTTGCATCGATGAAACGTTAGTTCATCACCATCTCCCTGGCGTTCTCCATGGCCGCAGCGGTAGGCCTTTCTCCACTTAGCATTTTGGCAATGGCTACAATCCGCTCGTCGGTGTCAAGCAAACGAACACCGGTTGTCACAGCATCGTTCTTAACCGCTTTATAAACAAGGAAATGGGCATTGGCCTTACCGGCTATTTGAGGTTGGTGGGTAATACAAATAACCTGTCGTGCCGCCGCAAGATCTTTCATGATCACTCCTACCTGCCGGGCCGCTTCACCGGAAATACCACTGTCAATTTCATCGAAGATCAAGGTTGGCAAATCCATTGACTTTGCGACGAGCGATTTTATGCAAAGCATCAAACGGCTTAGCTCTCCACCGCTGGCAACTTTTCTAATCGGCTGAAATTGGTTGCTTTTGTTGGCATCGAACAAGAAGTCTATTTCGTCACAACCGCCAGGCGATAGATTGCCTTTTTCAATTGATACTTTAATTCTTGCGTTAGGCATGCCCACTTGTACAAGCATCTTATTCACCTGCGTTTCGAGCGGTTTTAGCTGTTTCCTTCTTGCCTCCGAAATCTTAGTAGCTTGTTCTTCTGCTTTTGCGATCAATTGAGCAAATGCCTTTTCTGCATTAACAATTGCGTCGTCAATATTCAGAACTGCCTGGAGTTTATCCGCCAGTTGCGCTTTTATATCCAATAGTTCTTTCGTTGTTTTCACGCCGTGCTTTTTAAACAAGCGATATCCAAGCGAAAGGCGCTCATTGATTCTTTCAATCGTTTCAGGATCGGAGTTTACATGATTGTTGATGCGATCCGTTTCATCGGCAATATCCTGCAGTTCGATGTAAGCCGACTGAATACGCTGCACCAGGTTCGGAATGTCAGTCTGTATCTCACTGTATTGCTGCAGACTGTTGATCATCGATTTTAGTTGGCGAATGATGGGTTCCTCACCTTCTTCGAGTTCGTAGTAAGCCTTGGATAATGCGTTTTTAATTCCCTCCGCATTCGTCTGCATCTTTAATTCAAGGTCAAGGTCTTCTAACTCGTTTTCTTTGAAGTTCGCCTCCTCCAATTCATTGAACTGGAACTGGTGATAGTCGAATTCTTTATTGAATTGGGTCTTTTGTTCTTTTAATTGTTCAAGACTTCTTCTTGCTGTTTGTGCCGCATCGAAGGTGGCGCGGTACTTCTTCAGCCCATCGAAATTGTTCGCTAACGCATCGAGCACTTCTCTTTGGAAATCACTCTCACCAAGTTCCAGTGTGTCGAACTGTTGGTGAAGATCGACCAGCAAACTGCTTAGCTGGTTCAGCTGCGAAAGGTTGACAGGAGTATCATTAATAAAAGCTCTTGACTTTCCACCCGGAGATATTTCTCTTCTCACGACCAGTTCGTCCAGCACATCCAACTCATTCTGTTTTAGAAAGCGCGCTACTTGTTCATCGGAAGACTCTCCTTTGAAGCACCCTTCAACGATGCATTTCTTCTCCCTGTTTAAGAGCACATTGCTTTCAGCTCTTTGGCCCAGTATCAAACCGAGGGCGCCTACGATAATGGATTTGCCGGCACCGGTTTCACCGGTTATGATGTTCAATTGGGAAGAAAAATCAACGTCCAGTTTATCAATAATAGCGTAGTTCTGTATAGACAACCTGCTCAACATAATCAGCCGACAAATTAATTCTTTTCCCTTTCCGAAAAACAAAAAAGTCTCCTGCTTAAACAGAAGACTTTCTAAATATTGTGGGTAAGAATCTTACTTCACTTCGATAGAATCAACCAGGTCAGAATCTACGAGGATCCTACCACAGTTTTCACACACCATTACTTTCTTACGTTGCTTGATCTCACTTTGCTTTTGAGGTGGAATGTAGTAAAAGCAGCCACCGCAGGCATCCCTTTCAACCGGAACTACGGCCAAACCGTTCCTATAATTCTTACGGATCTTTTCATAGCTGGCTAAAAGGCGAGGATCGACGTGTGAGCGCGCCTCGTCGGCCATTTTGTTGAAGTGCTTTTCTTCCTTTTCAGTAGCGGCGATGATCTTTTCCAGTTCACCCTTCTTTGTATTCAAAACGCCTTCTTTGGAAGACAGTGCTTTCTTGGCCTTTTCCAGGGCCACAGCCTTCTCGGCTATTTCTTCATTGGCGTCCTTGATATGCTTTTCACAAAGCTTTACCTCGAGCTGTTGCATCTCAATTTCCTTATTGATGGCTTCGAACTCGCGGTTATTCTTTACGTTCTCGCTTTGCTTTTCGTATTTTTTTACAAGGGCCTGGGCTTCCTTGATTGCTTCTTTCTTTTGCTCGATAAATTCAGTGATGCCGTTGATCTCCTCTTCGATGCGGAGCTGGCGGGAGTGCAATCCCTGGATCTCATCTTCAAGGTCAGCAACTTCCATAGGAAGTTCACCCTTCAGAATGTGGATTTCGTCCAGTTTGGATTCTACCTTTTGAAGCTGAACTAAGGAGGTCAGCTTCTCTTCCACTGAAAAATCTTGTTTAACGTTTGCCATTATTTTGTTCGATTTACGATTTTAGGTTTTTGACGATCTCCCTCGAATTGCCGCATTCGCCTAAGATTGGTCCTCACTTCTACCTTATCATTCCCGGCCGGCAATCAGGCGAAATACTTTACAGGATTCGTGTTTACCTTGGTTTTAAGGACGGCAAAAGTAGGGAATTTTTCCGCTAAAAGGTCATGCAGAAGGTCTACCGTAAACTGTTCGCTCTCGTAATGGCCGATATCGGCGATCACCAGTTTGTCCTCGGCGTCAAAGAACTCGTGGTACTTAACATCGGCCGTAATGTACATATCTGCACCTTTTTGAGCGGCTTTCCTTATTAAAAAGCTACCGGCGCCGCCGCAAACCGCAACCTTTTTCACTGGCTTTCCCAGCAACCGGGTGTGCCTTATACTCTCCGCCCTGAATTGTTCTTTGACGAACTTTAAGAAATCTTTTTCGTCTTTGGGCCCGGGGAGCTCGCCAATAATGCCCGCTCCAATTCCAAAATGGACATTTTCCATTGTAAAAATATCATACGCAACTTCTTCGTAGGGATGGTTGTCAATCAAAGCTTTGACCACCTGGTCTTCCAGGTAAAAGGGATAGACGATCTCAATCTTTGTCTCCTTTTCGTGGTGTCTCTCGCCAATTTGACCTACGTAAGGATCGGCGCCCTCTTCTGCTTTAAAGGTGCCGGTGCCATCGCTATTGAAGCTG
>DATDNL010000644.1:0-2898 GCA_036518315.1 Flavisolibacter sp.
TGTCTCTTCTGATCAAATTTATCTTCCATTCACGGTGCCAGTTCTTCAGATTTTTCTCTCGCGCAATTGCATCATTGATGTTTGAATATTCTTCATAGTACATAAGGTAATGGCACTTGTATTTCGAAGTAAACATTCCACCTTCTCCATTTCTATGTTGTGCTAACCGGACCTCAAGGTTGTTGGTTACTCCAATGTAAAATGTTGTCCTGGCATAATTGCTCAGGATGTAGGTATAGAAGCGCATATTGTGCGAAAGGAAGAGAATATAAAAGAAAAAGGTGCTGATATCCATCAGCATTCCGACGTGACTTGGTTAGCCACAGAGCCTGGCAAAAAAGAGAAAGGTGCTGACATACGTCAGCATGACAACAAAAGAGTCGTTTACTAAAAGCAGCAATAATATTGAACATGGTCCCGAAATCCTGAAACAATACTGAAACAATCTTGAAACGAGTTCAGGACAAGGTTCAGCACAAGGTTCGGCATGACAGCACGCGTGCGTCCCACATCATCTTTCATTCAGCTCTCCGTTGTTAGTTTGCCGAAATCAGGGGCCGTCAGTTTAGCCTGGTAGATAAAAACAAAAAAGCCAGCAAGACCTAACAGTCTCGCTGACCTTCATTGATAAACGTTCCAATTTAAATAGACCTTAAAAAATCCTTACCGGCCTCTCATCACGCTATTGGCAGACAACATGACTTTTGCGTAAATGCATTCTGAGGCCGGCAGGGAAATGAACTTATTAGAGTGTAGTCACTACCACGTTATCTAATACCTGTGTAGAAGAATTCACATTGAACTCTTTGGATTGAACCGTCTTGTTCCCTTCCAATACGAACGTGAGTTTCACATTGTTACGCTCGGCATTGTCAAACTTAAATGACTTTGCAAATTGCTTGTCAGTGATCCTCTCGGTGTACAATACGGTACCCTCATCATCTTTAATGGTCAGGTGATACACATCGCCTGTTTGGTTGTTCAATTGAACCTTAAACATGGGCTGACCATCTAAAGTGCCGATATATTTTACAGCCGGATCGGGATTTGTAGAACTTTGCGCAGATGCTGCGCCGGCTAACAGGATTGTTGAAAGACCTAAACTAAGTACTGATCTTTTTACCAGGGTGTTGAAACTTTGCTTTTTCATAATGAACAGTTTTTAAATTTTAAAAAAACCTATCCATTGTAGGGCAATCGAATTTTACGAGCAAGCAACAGTGTCAAAATTTTGATGTTTAAAAGAACTTTCTGTGTTATCTGAGGACAAAACTAATACCCCACAGATGCAGATTAAAACGAAAGTGAAGCAGGTTTTACAATCCCAAAAAATAGAACAACTTGTTAAAGCCCTTTACTGTAGCGGGTTCCATCGGGAGAGGGCTACAATACCCAAGGGTCTTTAATGACCGTAGATTGTCCCCTTGACATTCAATTTGTAGCGCAAAACCGGGTCTTCGTTGTAGAGAAGATGCAACCATTCTGTAGAATCGTTCTGCACGATATAGGTATAAAATGCGCGGTTGCCATCAAGAACAGGTTCCAGGAAAATAGAAGCAGGCGATAACTCCATTATAGTCGAATCGAAGAGCGGATCAGGAGCAATCTGCTTATCCGCCGCCGCGTCTTTTACCTTCAACTCTATTCGAATGGTGTCTCCGACGGCAGCCTCGATGGTTCCGTTAGCAGGTGAAGTAGAAACAATCCCATACTTGATATAGGATTTATACTTGAAAGGACTGAAATGAAACTCACGCAGCGTTGGTGGATGTTCGAGTAAGGTCCAGTGTAGGTCTTCGGGATAGTGATCTAAAATGAATTGTTGCGGAGAAGTAAGAAAATAGTTTTCATCAAAATGCTGAACGAATTCGTTGCTAAAAGAAACAAAGCCGCTCGCCCAGGTCACATCCAGTAAACGCCAAACACTGTCGATCCGCACAGCGTTCCACGTGTGGTTCGTTCTGAACTTTGTGTCTTTCTCCAAATAACATTTGCCATACCCGAGGATGACCTCCGATTCCACACCTGCATAATCACAGAGCGTCTTAAAAAGTTTGGCGTAACCATCGCAAACGGCAATTCTCCTTCGAAGCACCCTTTCTGCTGTTTGCTCAATCGCCGGCTTGGAAGAAACCGTATCTGCCGGATCGAAAACATACTTCACCTGCCTGTATCCTCTTCCTGCATTGTAAATTCCCGTATTGTAAGCAATGTGCTGGGCGATCCAGCTAAAAATGGCTCTCGTCTTTTCCAATTCAGAGGTGTAAGGCGCAGTGATTTTCCTGGCGAGTGAATCAATCGTTGGTGCCTCAACGTTTCGCACATACCAATCGATGCTTGAGAAGCTGGCCGTACTCCTTTGTCCGAAACACGAATTGGCAATAAGCAACAAGATGAAGGAAAGGCGCAGCATAGCAAGTAAAAAGCTGGATACAAATCTCCATAAAAAACGCGAGGCTTGTTAAGCCGGTCCGTATCTGGAATTATATTTATCTTTTCTTTCTAAAATCATGTTATGGCGAACCAGGATAAGTTTTTGCAAGTGGTTAAAGATGGTTACAGTTTTAAAGGGGAAACCATTAAGATCGGGAGAGCCGAACTCGACGGCAAGCCCGTTGAAGGTGCGGATGTATTTCTTCCACTAAAAACATTCAACAGGCATGGATTGATCGCGGGTGCTACAGGTACGGGTAAGACGAAAAGCCTGCAGATGATCAGTGAAGGACTGAGTGATGCTTCAGTGCCTGTGCTCCTGCTCGACATCAAGGGTGACCTGAGTGGTATCGCCGCTGCAGGAACAGCAAACGACAAATTGCTGGAGAGAGCAAAGCTTTTAGGCCTTGATTATAAGCCACAGGCTTACCCGGTTGAATTGTTGACACTAAGCAAGGGCAAACC
>DATDNL010000645.1:0-3548 GCA_036518315.1 Flavisolibacter sp.
AAGATGAAGAGCACGTGTACCTGAAAGCGGGAGCGGGGGAGAACTGGCACCAGTTCGTTTTGTATTGCGTTCAGCATGATTATGCGGGTGTTGAGAATCTTTCACTGATACCCGGAAATGTAGGTGCCTCACCCATGCAAAACATCGGCGCCTATGGTGTCGAGATCAAGGATGTGTTCTACGAACTGGAAGCCTTCCACAAAGCCGATAAGATTGTAAAGACGTTCGCTTTGAAGGAATGTGACTTTGGGTACCGGGAAAGTGTGTTCAAGAACAAATACAAAGATCAATTTGTGATTACAAGTGTCACATACCGACTGAATAAAAAGCCTTCTATCAATACCAGTTATGGTGCCATCCACCAGGAACTGGAAAAGATGGAAGTGAAGGAACTGAGTATACAGGCGATTTCACAAGCCGTGATCAACATACGGACTTCTAAACTGCCTGACCCAAAACAGGTCGGTAATGCGGGTAGTTTTTTCAAAAACCCCATCGTACCGAACGATCAGTTCCACCAACTGAAAACGGCTTACCCAGATATGGTTGCATTTCCTTCAGGTGCAGATCATATGAAACTTGCTGCGGGTTGGTTAATTGAAAAATGTGGATGGAAGGGTTATCGTAAAGGAGATGCAGGTTGTTATCCTAAGCAGGCCCTTGTCCTGGTGAATTATGGAACTGCTTCGGGCAGAGAGATCTACGATCTTAGCGAAGAAATTATACAATCCGTCCAAAGGACCTTTGGGGTCAATTTAGAGAGAGAAGTTAATATCATTGTTTAGTGCAGCGCTTATCCTTACCTTACTGTCATTAGGAAAAAACCTGTTATGAGAACGCTCTTTTTGTTTATGGCCAGTATGTTCCTTGTTGTCGCCACGGTGAAAGCACAGGATAAGATCTACCGAAAGAATGGCGAAGTTCTGAAAGTCAAAATCCTCGAGGTAAGCAGCACAGAGATCAAGTACAAGATTTTTGGTGATGAGGATGGACCTATTTATGTTTTGGAAAAGGACCGCATCCAGAAGATCGTATACCAAAACGGGCGGGTCGAAAAGCCGATACTTGATATTAAGGATCCCGAATTATATGCAGACCAGTTAAAGAAGGCTATTAAGGTAAACTTCTTTTCACCATTGTCAGGCTACCTGCAATTGGGATACGAGAAAAGTACGGGTGTTGGGAAGTCGTACGAGTTAACTATGGCTATTATTGGTGCCGGAAAGAACCAAACACTGGATTTCTACAATCCTTCCGATATTCAAAAGAGGAACCAGTTCGGAGTGGCCTTTGGAGCAGGTTACAAATTCAACAAGTTTCCCGACTTTCTTTTTGGGCGTACCCGTTTTACACATATCATGCAGGGGGCTTATGCAAAGCCTGTATTTTACCTGGGTAACTATGGTGAGAATGTAGTAGTTAATAAAGGCAACGGTCAGCAAGTTGTCGAAAGGCAGAACGTAACGTTCGGCGCGCTCCAAATAGAACTTGGTAAGCAATGGGTGTTCGGTGACCGCTTTCTTCTTGATCTTTACTGGGGCTTCGGAATTGGTGCCGACAACAAAAACGAACAATATAACTGGAATGATGAAGCCTACAATTATGTAATCCAGAGATTGGGAACTAGCCCAGGCTTCGCCGTAAATGCCGGACTTAAACTTGGGTGGCTTATCAAGTGATTCTTTACAAATGATATGATCAATCAATAAAGGACCTTCTTTGTAGGTCCTTTGTTGTTGAAATACGTTGGTATGAAAACTGCTTTCTTGTTTTTTACTGTTGTGATCTTCAGTCACTCGTTTTCTCATGCACAGGAAACAGATGCCAAGGCGAGGTCTGAGGAGTCACAACTGTTTGGAGAGGCATCGGGGCCTGGCGTAGGGTTAAGCCTCAATTACGAGAAGCTATTTTGGAAAGGCCGCAACGGAATTGGCTTTTCTGCGGGAACGGGCCTTTGCCCATTTATCGATGCTGCCGCCTTAACAGTTCCTTTTGGAATCGATTATGTCCATGGCAAGAAACATGCGTTCGAATTAGGCTTCGGATCGACTCCGCTCGTTTTTACGGGTAAATATTCTTCGGATAGCGAATGGATGTTTTATTTCCTGGGTGGATACCGGCAGCTTTTGTTGAATGGTGATATAATTGGCCGGATATTTTTCTCGCCATTCCTTGCTAGACAGGGATCTCTCCTGGCATCCAACCTTGGCGTAAACGGTAAGTTCATTCCATATGGTGGACTAAGCCTGGGCGTTCTTCTTAAGAAGAAAAGGTCGCGATCGACGTAGCTTTGAAGTAGAAAGCGGCCCAGGTTGTTCAAGACATTTTTGATTTAGACCTGGCACTGCCGGTCGTATTTTCTGAATCACCGTAAAGATGAGAAAGATCGTATTCCTCGGCTTGTGGATCGTGATGACATCTGCATCGATGGCGCAAAAAAGCAAGTCTGTTTTTTTGGAGGTAGGCGGCAACGGAGGTTTGCTATCGGTCAATTTTGACTCAAGGCTATCCAATGGAGAAAATGGATTGGGATACAGGGCAGGTCTTGGATTTATTCCTGCTAACTACGCATTTTTCATTTCGAGGCCCACGATCGGAACAATTCCAGTAGGACTGAATTATTTAATTGGCAGCCATTGCCACTACTTGGAGACGGGACTTGGCCTGACCTATTATTTTTTCAGAGGCACGACTTCAGATGTATGGGGAATACATGAAAATAATAAAGGTGACGGGGCTTTATTAATACCTAGCATTGGTTACAGAATTGCCCCAATGAATAAGGGCTTACAGGGAAGGTTATTTATGTCGCCCTTGATTAGTACAGCGGGAGTGGTTTTGTTCTGGGGCTTCTCGCTGGGCTACAAGTTTTTATAATTACCTGATCTCAGCAGAGGTAAGATAAAAGGGTCTGTATGCTAGTCGTAGATTGTATACAGACCCTTTTATAGTCAATTAATTGAAATCTTCCTCATCGAGATCGTCGAATGACCCTGATGATTGTATGTTCAGCATACTTCCCATCAGGTCTTTGAATTCAACGGAAGTCTCCAATATCTTCTTGCTGATCAAAGAATAAGAGGCCAGTCCGTGCAAGACAAATTCCATCAGCAGGGCAGCTTCTTTTTCATTGGCATGTGAAAAATGCTTTTTGATCAGTGCGTGCAGGCCATCAATTTTGTAGAGTTGGTTGATCTTGTCGCGGTCCGAAGTGGAGAAGACGAGGTTGATATGATTTCCTTTGTCAAACCAGGAGGTGATTGACCGATAAGGATTGTCCACCACCTCAGGAGCATCACCCTTTCTTCCTGCTCTTCGTTTTAAAGTATCGGGGTTGGGAAAATAGTGAACGAACTGCGACCGGATGGCTTTGTCCAACAGATTCATGGCAACCTGGTAAGGGCCTTCCTGCTCGCCTTCATAAACCAATTCTATCTTACCTGTTATGGAGGGAATGATGCCAATAAGGTCGCTTATCCAAACCTGTGTTTGTTTTTCATTGTTGAGAATCGCCCGTCTTTCTGCAGCACTGACGGCGTTTTCGAAAG
>DATDNL010000646.1:0-2551 GCA_036518315.1 Flavisolibacter sp.
CTGGCGCCATGGGCGACATTGGAACTCATGCTTATAATCTTGCTGAGTACATTACGGGATTGAGGGTTTCGAAACTTTGCGCCGACATCAATATCGTGGTGGAAGGAAGGAAGCTCGACGATGACGGTGCGGTACTGCTGAAGTTCAACAATGGAGCCAGCGGCGTTTTAATGGCCTCGCAAATCATGGCCGGTGAAGAAAACAATTTAACGATTCAGGTATACGGTGAAAAAGGTGGACTCGAATGGAAGCATAGTGATCCTAATTCCCTCTTGTTGAAATGGCCCGATGCTCCCATGCAAACGCTCAGAGCTGGTACCGGTTACCTGGGCGAAGCGGCTAAGCATAACACGAGGACGCCCTCGGGTCACCCGGAAGGGTTCATCGAAGCATTTGCCAATCACTATCGCAATTTTGCTCTCTGTGTCAAAGCATCTATCGACTGTAAAGAGCCCAAGCGAGAATGGTTGGATTTTCCAGGGGTGGAAGATGGGGTAAGAGGAATGGCTTTTATTGATGCAGTGATTGAGAGCGGTAAGAGTGAGAGAAAGTGGACGGAGTTTTCAATATGACGATGTGAAGATGAGACGATGTGACAATAAGGAAAGCCATTGTCTAAAGGTGTGACAATTTTGAGGCGGGAGAAATGGAACAACTTAAAATTGCGGGGATGCGACTACAGGAGAGTTTAGAAAACGGACTAATCAAATAAGTATAGAAGTACAATATGCGAACAATAAAAGGGCCCGGTATTTTCCTGGCGCAGTTTCTTGGCGATAAACATCCATTCAATGATCTAAGATCTATTTGTGAATGGGCCAAAGGCCTTGGTTTTATTGGAGTGCAGATACCAACGAACGATCCCCGCTGCATAAATCTCCAAAAGGCAGCCGAAAGCAAGACGTATTGTGATGAATTAAAAGGCCTGGTCAATGAATGTGGACTGCAGATCACAGAGCTTGCAACGCACCTGCAAGGACAATTGGTGGCCGTCCACCCGGCCTACGATAGTTTGTTTGATGCCTTCGCACCCGAGAATGTGAAAGGTAATAATAAAGCAAGAACGGAATGGGCTGTTCAGCAAATGAAATATGCAGCCAGGGCTTCGCAAAATCTTGGGCTGAACGCAGTGCCCTCATTTAGTGGCGCTTTGTTGTGGCATACCTTTCATCCCTGGCCGCAAAGACCCGCCGGGTTGGTAGAGGATGGTTTCAAAGAACTGGCGAAAAGGTGGAAACCGATCCTGGATGTGTACGATGAATGCGGTGTGGACGTGTGTTATGAAATACACCCGGGAGAAGATCTGTTTGATGGCGCGACGTACGAAATGTTTTTAGATCATGTGGATCAGCATCCGCGTGCCTGCCTTCTGTATGATCCTTCGCATTTTGTGTTACAACAACTGGATTACATCGAGTACATTGATCTATACCATGAGCGCATAAAGGCATTTCACGTGAAGGACTCCGAGTTCAATCCCACCGGAAGACAGGGAACATTTGGTGGCTACCAAAGTTGGTTGAACCGTGCTGGGAGGTACCGTTCACCCGGCGATGGGCAGGTGGACTTCAAAACCATATTCAGCAAGCTCGCACAATATGACTATGCCGGATGGGCTGTTATGGAATGGGAGTGTTGCATCAAACATCCCGAAGACGGTGCCAGGGAAGGAGCGGAGTTCATAAAGAAACATATCATCCGTGTCACCGACAGGGCCTTCGATGACTTTGCCAGTGCAGGAAGTAATGAAAAACTAAACAGGAAGGTTCTTGGCCTTGACTAATCCTTGTCTTTTCTATAAACAATATGCATATGAATAAGACTATTCTATTTGTCCTTGCTCTCTTTATTATTTCGTGCCGTAACAACACAGCAACTATGAATTCTACAAACGAGTCGCAGGCTGCGGCCGATGATGGCTGGATCTCCCTGTTTGATGGTAAGACCACCAATGGCTGGCATAGCTATGGAAAGGACCACGTTGGCTCCGCATGGAAAGTCGAGAATGGTACCCTGCATGCTGGAGGAGAAAGTAAAGACGCAGCCAAAGCTGAAGGAGGCGACTTAGTGACGAACCAGGAGTATGAAAACTTCGACCTTAAGGTTGACTGGCGCATTTCGCCAAAAGGCAATAGCGGTATCATATTTTATGTAAAAGAAGATCCTTCAAAATATGATAACACCTACAACACGGGTCCCGAGATGCAAGTGCTGGACAATGGAACGCCAACCGTGTTGGGCCACCCGGACGCAAAATTATATACACACCGTGCCGGCGACCTTTATGACTTGTTAGCAGCAAAAGAAGCCGAAAAACTCGCGGGCCAGTGGAACCAGGCAGAAATCATCGCGAACAAAGGCAAGCTGGATTTCTATTTGAATGGCATCCATACTTTATCAACCACCATGTGGAACGACACGTGGAGACAGATGATCGCAATCAGTAAGTTCAAAGACATGAAGGACTTCGGCACTTTTAAAAAGGGGAAGATCGCTTTGCAGGACCACGGTGACGAGGTTTGGTACCGTAACATCAAGATAAAAAAGCTTT
>DATDNL010000647.1:0-5161 GCA_036518315.1 Flavisolibacter sp.
CCTGGTCTATACTTATCGATCAAACAGAATTGGATGATGGGAATTAAATGTATTCGCGAGATCTTGTTTGACGTCTTTGACGACCCCCAAATTGAAGGTAAAAAAGGGGAAGACCTGACTAAGGTCAGCAATCGGAACGGAAAAAGCTGCTTTAAGTCATTTAAGTCATTGTTTCCACATTATATTTTTGAAAATTATTTTGGGTCAACGATTGCCAACGGATTGCCGGGGATGTTCCAGCATGCAAGACTTCATTGCATAAGACAGAATTTATCGTTTTCATTATCGAAGCCATTGTTTGAATCTTTTCAAATTGTAAAAGGTTCGATGTGAAGGCATACCTGGTCGCTTTATAAATAGTAACTGCCTGGATGAGAAAAACACCGATCGACTGAACCTTTTCTTCGTTGAGGGTCTTCTTTTTCCCGTTCATGCCTAAATAAACTAAATCAGACTGATAAACGGAATCACTAACTGTAAATCTTTTAAACAGGTTATATGAGAAAATGGCATCCCTTCGGATGGCTGTTGGTTTGCGTGCTATCCTTAGTTGCACAACAGGTCTCCGCACAAACAAAGACGATCAGAGGGATCGTTAAAGATGAAAAGAATACTCCTTTGTTGGGGGCTTCGGTCATGGTGAAAAATTCCACCGTCGCCACCTCGACAGATTCAAGTGGTACTTTCTCCCTTTCTGTTCCCTCGACAGCTTCAGTGCTTATTATTACATCTGTGGGCTTCGGTTCAAAAGAGGTGGTCATTGGGAAGAATGTGTTCTTCAATATTACCTTGAGTACGCAGGCAAGTACATTAACCGATGTAGTTGTTGTGGCTTATGGTCAACAAAAGAAAGCCTCTGTAACGGCGGCGATCAGTACCATTGATGCCAGAGAAATTGTACAATCGCCAGTAGCGAACATCAGCAACGGTCTTGCAGGACGCTTACCAGGATTGATTTCTGTTCAGAGCTCAGGGAAGCCGGGCGAAGATGCTTCTACCTTATATATAAGAGGCATTGGTACCTACACGGGTGGCACAGCGCCTTTGATCATGGTGGATGGAATTGTAAGAGATTCCTACAATGATATTGATCCAAATGAAGTTGAAACGATCAGTATCCTTAAAGACGCTTCCGCCACAGCGGTATTTGGGGTACGTGGTGCGAATGGTGTAGTCCTCATTACTACTAAACGCGGTAAAGAAGGTACTCCCAAAATCAGCGCTACGGTTCAAACGGCTGCTACAAGTTTTACAAGACTACCTAAATACGTTAACTCCTATCAGTACGCCACATTGCGTAATGAGCAGGTATTTGAGACCTATTGGCAGCAACACGCTAACGACGCGGGCGTAATGGGACAACCGGATGGCTGGGCTAAGTTCGTTGCCGAAAGAAATGGGAACGCGTCGGGTGTTCCGGGTTATGCTGCACAATACTCCGACCAGGACCTTTTATATTTTCAAAATGCTCATACGCCGAAGCAGGCTGACGGATCAAACAATCCTAACTACGATCCCTATTTCCATCCCGATGTAGACTGGCAAAAGCTGCTTTATAAAAACTATGCTCCGCAAACACAAGCTAACGTTAATGTCACGGGTGGAACAAGAGGTTTGAAGTATTTTCTTTCCGCCGGATACCTTACGCAAAGGGGTATGTTCAAGACCGATTATATGCCTTTCTCTAAAGAAATGGATTATAGAAAGGACAGGTATAACATGAGAGGCAACTTTGATTTTGATGTTAACGACAACTTCAAGATTTCGATGGACTTGGGAACTCAGTTCGTCCAGGTATCAGGTATGAACAATGACGGGTATAACTACGAGAAGAACCTGATGTGGACTAATCCAATGGGATCTCCGGGTTACATTGACAACAAATTAGTATTCATCTGGGGCAGGGAAGCGGAACAATTCAACCCCTTGTATAGTTTGTCTATCCGTAATGATTACAATCTTATTAATAACAGTACGCTTAACTCCGCGATCCGATTAGTACATAAGCTGGATTTCATTACTAAAGGTCTTTCAGTAAGTGCCCGCGGATCTTATGACAGTTATTTTTCGAACACCGCGAGCGGACACTACAATCCTGTGAAATGGACCGTGCGTCCAAATCCCAATGGCGATCCTTTAGACCCTATTTGGGTTCAGGCGAGTAACGATGAACCGGCTACCAGGAACGCTAATGCTTACAACGCCAAATGGCGGACATGGTATACTGAATTTGCCCTGAACTATAACCGTTCTTTTGGAGACCATAACGTTACCGGTTTGGTCATGGGTAACTTATCGAAGAAGTTCGATCCAAAGTTGTCTTATCATCTTCCGCATGCTTACGAAGGATTCGTGGCCCGCGTTACTTATGGTTACAAAGGAAAATACCTGGCCGAATTCGATGCAGGGTATAATGGATCAGAAAATTTCCCTCCACAAACGAGGTTTGGTTTGTTCCCTGCCTATTCACTGGGATGGGTAGCGAGCAACGAAAATTTCTGGTGGAAGAATGACCTGGTTTCATTCTTAAAGATCAGAGGCTCTTTAGGTTTAGTCGGAAATGACCAGCTTTTGATAAATAACAATCCTGTTCGGTATATGTATATGCCAAATGTATGGGGGTACGGTAATGGTACGTTGCAGGGATATTATTTTGGTATGTATGGTAATGGCCGTACCAAGGTACAAGGTGCATGGGAAAATACACTTGGCAATCCTGACATAACGTGGGAAACAGCGCAAAAAGCAAACGTTGGTTTTGAAGCCAGGCTACTGAAAGACAAGATCAGTGTTACCTATGACCATTATGTAGAGAACAGGAAGAACATTCTTTCTTATAGAGGTACGATGCCTGGTGTGGTGGCCGCAGCTTTACCACCCTACAATATCGGTAAGGTAAAGAATTGGGGTAATGAACTGGAAATTTCCTATCGTGAAAAAAGCAATAAACGTTTTAATTATTGGGTAAAAGCGAATGTGGCCAATAACCAGAACAAGATCCTTTTTATGGATGAAGCCATTCTTCCCGGTCTTGAGTACCAGGCTCAAACGGGAAAGCCGATAGGACAAAATAAGTACCTGCAAGCTGATGGTCTATATACGTCGTGGGCACAATTATATGCCGTCGATGGAAACAACAACCCGATCCTATCACAACCGGTTTTAGCAAAGAACGTAAGCGGCCAGACATATACGAATGCAAGTGGCCAGCCGGTTTACCAAAAAGATCTTTCTTTCAACGGGGTGCCTTTGCAGCCGGGCGATATCAAGCTAATTGATATCAACGAAGATGGTGTTATTGATTACAAGGATTATGAGATGTCAGGCAAGACCAAGATCCCGCAATTTACCTATGGTCTGTCATTGGGCTTTACGTACAAAGGCTTTGACATGTCGGTCTTGTTCCAGGGTGCAGCAGGGGTTGCAGCGCAGCCGATGCCTTCAACCGATTTGCATTTTAACGGAACAACAGAAGCATTGTTTGAAGTGGACTGGAATCGCTTTACACCTGATCGTTATGCTGCCGGACAAGAAATCGACTTTCCAATGGCAGCCTACAATCGGCAGACGTACATGAATACGTTCTTCCGCGTTAGCACTTCTTATGTAAGGTTGAAGAATGCGGAAGTGGGTTATACTTTCCAGAAGGGTATACTAAGAAGGATTGGAATTGCTTCGGCCCGTGTGTACGTAAACGGATTCAATCTACATACATGGAGTGCTAACAGCATATGGGGCGATCCTGAAAATATGGGCTTCATGGGTTATCCACTTACTCGTGTATATAACACAGGGCTTAGTATCAATTTCTAATATCCCTAAAAAGAGAAATGAAAATGAAAAATATAAAGAGATATATACCGATTCTGCTCATACCCGGATTGTTTGCGATGAGCATGATGGCCGGATGCAAAAAAGACTTTTTGGAAAAGCCTAAGGGTGGCAGTGTAACTATTGATACCATCTTCCATACACAAAAGCAGGCGCAATATGCTATTGCCGATATGTATAACTGGTGTATACCGAACGGGTTTTCTATAAACGTATCATCTGATCCACGCGAAGACGTGCTAACGGATAATGTACACTTGCTTCTTCCCGGCGCTGCATGGGTGGGTGGGGCCGTCAACTACCAGTATTATATAGCGGGTGGGATGTCTCCATCAGCCAGCATGGATCGCGGACCTCAACCGGCTCGTGGTCAAAATCCTTTCACAGGATGGTATAAGGCTGTCAGAAAGGCGAACTACGTTTTTGAAAATATCGACAAGGTATCCGACATGGACCAGGCGTCGAAAGATATGATCAAAGGCGAGGCTATCCTTTGCAGGGCATTGGCACATTTTAGCGCTTTCCGTTTATACGGTGGGGTTCCAATTGTAACAAGAGTGTATGACGGTACTGAGGCTGTTTCGCTTCCTCGTCGTTCTGTTCAATCGTTTGTGGATTCAATTACTAGTTGGTGCGACAAGGCTGCTGCTGTTCTGCCTTCGACTAGGTCAGCTATCGACTATGGCAAATTAACGAGCCTTTCTGCGTTAGCTCTAAAAGCACGGGTCTTAATGTTTGCTGCCAGTCCATTGTACAATACACCTGACAATATGAAGGCTGCAATAAGAGCGGTACGTTTTGGAGATGGCAGGGACTCTGTATTATGTTATCCTAACTATGATAAGGAACGCTGGAAGAAAGCTGCCGACGCAGCGAAAGCGGTTATTGACGCTGCACCGGCGTCCATGGTCTCCTTATATAATACGGGAAAAGATAGTTCAGAGAGGAAAAAAGATACCTATGCTTCACTTGGTGATTATGAGGCCGTCTGTAATAACATATACAATGTAAGCGGAGGCACCGCTGGAAATTATGGCAACCCGGAAATTATTTTAGGAAACACTTGCCACCAGGGGACCGCTGTTTCAGATGTCAGCAGCTGGGCAGAATGGGGTCTTTATAATTTCTCGAAGGTTCGCATGTATGGTTGGGGTGCAAAGAATGATGTACCTATTGAATTCCTGCAGATGTATGAAAAGAGGAATGGTTCGAAATGGACGGCTACACCGACTGGGACTGATTTCAAAACTTATTTCGAAAGCCTGAACCTGGATCCTCGCGCCTATGCTTCGCTGGCATGGGCCGGTGAATGGTGGAACAGTTCGCGCAC
>DATDNL010000648.1:0-4263 GCA_036518315.1 Flavisolibacter sp.
TTGAACTGCGCTTTCCCAACGAACCCGCCAGGCATAAGTTGCTGGACGTCGTAGGTGACCTCGCCCTCGTAGGAATTCCTTTCAAGGGACACATCATTGCAAACCGCCCCGGCCATTCCAGCAATATTGCTTTCGCAAAAAAGATCAAAGAGCATCTCAAGAAGGTTAAGGGAAAACAACAGGTACCCGTTTATGACCCGGCTAAGCCGCCGGTCTATGATATCCATGGTATCGAAAAGAAATTACCGCACCGTTATCCCTTTTTGCTCGTCGACAAGATTATTGAGTTGGATGAAAAGCATGTTATTGGAATTAAGAACGTGACTTACAATGAGCCATTCTTCCAGGGACATTTTCCGGGGAATTGTGTAATGCCCGGGGTGCTGCTGGCGGAGGCTTTAGCTCAGTGCGGTGGTATCCTCACCATTCCTGACGATCCTGATCACGATTATGATACCTATTTCCTAAAGATTGATAATTGCAAATTCAAATATAAGGTAGTGCCGGGCGATACGTTAATTCTAAAGATGGAATTGATGAATCCTGTGCGTCGGGGTATTTGTGAAATGAAAGGAACTATTTTTGTCGCCGATAAAATTGTTGCCGAAGCCGATTTAGTGGCACAAATTGTAAAGAAACCCAAAGTTAGATCATGATCTCTTCGCTGGCCTCAATTCATCCTAATGCAAGGATCGGTAACAATGTTATAATTGACCCGTTCGCTGTCATTCACGATAACGTTGTTGTCGGTGACGATAGTCATATAATGTCTCATACCGTCTTACTTCCTTACAGCCGGGTAGGTAAGGGCTGTCGTATTTTCCCAGGTGCAGTCATCGGTGCCGTTCCACAGGATCTTAAATATGCCGGTGAGGAAACAACGGTCGAAATAGGTGATTACACAACCATTCGTGAATGTGTTACTGTCAATCGTGGTACTAAAGACAAATGGAAAACAACCGTGGGGAATAACTGTCTCCTGATGGCTTATTCGCATGTGGCTCACGATTGTCTCGTTGGCAATCACGTGATCCTTGCAAATGGAGTACAACTCGCAGGGCACGTTGAAGTGGGGGATTTCGCCATCATCGGAGGTCTTTGTGGCGTGCAGCAGTTCACAAGAATTGGTAAGCACGCTTACATAGGCGGCCAAACTGCTATACGGAAAGATGTTCCTCCTTTTGTAAAAGCGGCCCGTGAGCCAATTAGCTACATGGGAATTAATGTCGTCGGCTTACACCGCAGGAATTTCCCCCATCACCAGATAGAAACCATTTCGCAGATCTATCATCTTCTGTTTGTTGGTAATCACAGTACAACATCAGGCATTAACCTGGTGAAGGAAAAGATTGCTGACAACGAAATCAAATCGGAGATCCTGCAGTTTATCCAGGACTCCAAGATCGGTGTCATTAAGCGCTCCTCCAAAATCGACCTCGATGAGGATTAAGCTTTCCAATGCTGGCAAGCGCTTCAACAGGGAATGGATCTTTCGAAATGCGGATCTCGAATTCAGTTCTTCTTCTTCCTACGCAATTACGGGCCCCAATGGTTCAGGAAAGTCAACCATGCTTCAATGCATTGGGGGAATGTTGCAACTAAGCGAAGGGTCAATTGAGTACGCACTCAACAGCAAACCATTAGCTTCTGAAAAAGCTTACACTCAAATTTCTTTTTCTGCGCCTTACCTCGACCTGGTTGAAGAAATGACCCTCGTGGAATTTCTTCAGTTTCACAACCAGTTCAAATCCTTCGTCCGTGGCTGTACCATTACTTCTATAATAGAAGAGGTCGGATTAAACACTGCCGCTGATAAACAGATCCGTTTTTTTTCTTCGGGAATGAAACAAAGAGTAAAACTTGCCCAAGCCATCTATTCCGATACATCTATTGTTTTACTGGACGAACCCGCCACGAACCTTGATACGAAGGGGATCGACCTCTATCAATCCCTGGTAGAAAAATATTGCAGGGAACGCCTCGTGATTGTCTGCTCCAATGACGAAGTCGAATACAGCTTCACAGAACAACGAATCAGCATCCTTGACTACAAAAACGTGAAGACCATTTAATTCACGTGCAACCAGCGCGCTTCAGTGATATAGTACCGACGCATGTGAGAACTAAACTTCAATCTCTGTAAATCCGTCGCATCCGTCCAATCCGTGTTCCCTATCTTAATCCGTTTTATTTAATGGGCTGCACTCATATCAACCTTCTGTCCTCTATTTCCCTTCACCATCAACACAAATGGTACACAAATCAAAAACATCAAGCCTATGTAGAGGAATACATCCATGTAAGACAAAACCGACGCCTGTTTCATTACTCCATAATCGAGTAGCTGGTAAGCCTTCTGTAAAGCAATATTGGGAGGATTGCCTTGGGCTATCATTGCTTGTTGCATGCCTGTTACCCTGGACTGCACAGCATAGTTTGTCACATCCAGTTTGGATACCAGGTCTGCACGGTGCACGATCATTTGCTGCGCCATAAATGTAGTGATCAGTGCAATTCCGAATGACCCTCCAAGCTGCCGCATCATTCCCGTGAAAGCTGCTCCTTCACCAATCTCTCTTCCTCTCAGTGTACTTAATGAAAGGGTGGTCACTGGAATAAACAATAGAGCCATAGCAATACCGCGCATGATAAGCATCCAGAAAAATGCCTCCTTGCCTGTATCGGGTGTTAATATCTTATAGCCCCACATGCAAAAAATAAAGAAAATAAACATGCCGATGGAGGCCATGATTTGTTGCTTAACCCCCGCTTGCAACAATTTTCCAATGAAAGGCATTAAGAAAGCTGTGGTAAGTGTGGCCGGTATTAAAAGCAAGCCGGCTTGCGTAGCTGTCCACCCTAAAGAAGCCTGTGTATACAGAGGAATGATAAATGTGGAGCCATATAAGCCAAAACCCATGATAAAGGAAAGGACGGTGCCCACGCGGAGGTTCCCGTTTTTCAATACCCGCAGATTCACCACTGGATTGCGATAGGTAAGTTCGCGCCATATAAAAAAGAAGCCACCTAATACTGCTGTCACAGTGAAGAATATAATTAGGGAACTGGAAAACCAGTCTTCATCATGCCCTTTCTCGAGTACAAATTGCAATGACCCAACAAAGAGGGCTAACAGGCCAATACCTAACCAGTCAACTTCACTCACGGGAGTTTTTACGGCATACTTAGGGCTCCTTACAAATTGAAGTGCCAGCAAACACGCAATTACTCCTAACGGTATGTTGATATAGAATATGTACGGCCATGAAAAATGATCAATGATATAACCGCCAAGTGGTGGTCCAAGAGTAGGCCCTACAATCACACCCATTCCATACAATGCTTGAGCCATTCCTCTCTTTTCAGGTGGATAGCTTTCCGTAATGATAGTCTGTGATGTGACCAGTAATGCTCCTCCGCCAACACCCTGTAAAAACCGGAAAATGATCAGTTCATTAATTCCATTGGCATTACCGCATAGGAAAGAGCAAATTGTAAATAGTACGATAGAGGCGGCGAAATAATTCCGTCTTCCAAACTGTTGCGCCAACCAGGTGGTCATCGGGATGATGATCACATTTCCAATGGCATAGGCAGTGATCACCCAACCAATCTCCGTGGTAGTGGCGCCCAGGTTACCCTGCATATCCTTAATGGCGACGTTTACGATCGTAGTGTCAACTATTTCCAGCAATGCACAGACAATAGCTGTAATAGTAATGATCACCCTCCGGGAACCGTATTCTACTAATGATTCTTGTTGCATTTTAAGTCCTTCGTTGGTCTATGTTAAAATCCCGAATGATGTTGATTAGTCTAAATGAACATCAACTGCTACGTTCATTCCGGGTCTCAATTGTCGAACTAATGAGTCAGATGGGTTTGTAAATTCGATGCGAACAGGCACACGCTGAACGGTTTTTACAAAGTTTCCGGTTGCATTATCCGGCGGCAACAACGAGAATGTCGAACCTGTAGCAGGAGCAAATGATGCCAGACGTGCTTCGAACTCGTGTTTGTGATAAGCATCTGCCGTAACAATAACTTTTTGTCCGACCCGCATCTTGTTGATTTGTGTCTCTTTGAAGTTAGCCGTTACCCAAATGTTGTTGCTGTGCACAAGAGCAAATAAAGACTGTCCTGCCTGAACTACCTGTCCCGGTTGCACATTTACTTTCGATACCAGTCCGTCCTGCTGAGCAGTGACTACTGTATAGGAAAGGTTCAGCTTTGCAGCCTCCACTTCCACCTGCCTTTGTTCCA
>DATDNL010000649.1:0-5782 GCA_036518315.1 Flavisolibacter sp.
AATGTGCGTATCACCGTTTCCTCGCTCCATAGCTCCACTGATTCTATTTGGGCGTATTCCTTTGTCAATTGTTTGGTCAGTTCAAGAATACCTGGAAGAGGAAACGACTTAGTTGAGAACTTCTGTCCATTAAGATTAGGATCGCGGAGAATATGGCGCATCCAAAAGAAGCATTTGAAGGCGGCTATCTCCGGAACAAAGAAAAACTGGAAGACCGCAAAGTCTTTTGCAAGCAGGTACATTTCCTTCTGCTTGAACGTGTTGAAGTATTTTACCTCTTGAAGAAGGCCACGTAAATAAGATTCAAGGTCTTTTATTTCATGATTGATGTCGCTACACCGGAACACAACCATATCACTATTCAACTGGAGAACCTGGTCGAGGGACAGCTTATACTTCTCGCAGAGAACTTTTAACTCCAACAGCGAGAGTGGCTTCTCTCCACGAATCCTGCGGTAGGCACTGTCGTAACTGATCTCGAGAAGGTCGCATAATTCATCAGCCAGGGAGATATGGGGTTGTGAATTCTTGATGTGGCTAAACAATTGTTGTTGCAGATCAGCAGTTAGGTTCATTACATGAAATTTACGGAATTTCCTTAAGCTTCCCAATGGGTTTTACGGAAAATCAATACAACTGGCGCAGATGACTTTAAACAGTTGTCATTTTAAGTAGACGATCCGGTTATTAGGCATACAACAATTGATAACAGCTACTTTAAGAAACCCATAACAGCGGAACTCGTTATTGTAGCCTGCTTTCTGAAGATAGGTTTGTGCTGAAAATCAAACGATCATGAAAGCAATCAAATTAACTGGACTTGCGCTTCTTTTAAGCATCGTGGGCATCGCCCAGGACAGTTTTGTTTCGGGAAGCAGTTATCAGCAAACCGAGAAGTCTCAAACCAAACGCATAAACTTCTACGTTGTAAATAAACCAAGGACCCTTGATCTCTATAGCCGCCTGGTGATTGTTAGGGCAAAGCACAGGGCCGCGAATCGAAAGGAAAAGTTTATTGTCATTATTGCTTCTTCTACCAACGAAGTGAGGAGGAAGATCATTGAGAAGCTTGAAGAAAGGAATGCCATGATCGGCAGCCTCTGGTTTGACAGTCACGGTCATTATAAAAACGGTTATTCATCTTTCATTATTGGCGATGAAGAATTCAGCTACAAGACGATAAGAGATACCAATGTCACAAGGAACCTCCAGGCGCTGGCTCCTTATTGTGACACCAGGACAAGGGTTGCAATGGGTTCGTGCTACAGTGGAGCGACTTACGAGAAACCTGCCCACAATGGCAAACCGGCGACGAGGATGAATGGCGACTCCCTTGTGATTGGCCTGGCCAACGTTCTTCCCGGTGCCACTATTTTCGGAACAGAGGGATGGGTGATGACAAAACCGGGCATCTTTTCTACCCACGGTTATGCCCTTGCCGGCTATCCCATTCAAAAGCGCTTTAAGGATGAAGTCTACAAACCGGTATGGGAACATATGGGCATCTGGCATTCTTATTCAACCGAAACAGGTATTTTTACTACTGAGAATACACTATCTCTTACCCACATGGGAACGATCCATGTTAAATCACAGTCCTACCTCGACAAATCCAAGTACCAAAAAAGACAGCAGAAACACCTGAAGAAATTGAAACCAGGTCTGTGGAAGGTATGATAACAATCAGCATTGCATGAAACTGTTATCACTGGCTCTTACCTAACCATTGATTTTATTTTGATATGCCTAATACGTCTTCCCTTTCGTGCACATGTACAAAGGACCTTATAGGCACCTTACCCTACGGACACTTCATCTGGTAACTATCTAGAAATTCCGCGAACAACAGGTTGAACACCACAAAGAGTAATGTTCTCAAAAGCCTTAAGACATTCGTATACCCTGTTGAACAAGCTGCTGAAAACACTAACACATTTTAAAACTTTAAAATTAAACCATCATGAAAAGGTTTACCCGTTCGTGGCCAAAACAAACAGGCCTCTTAATTATTGCAGTAGTTTATAGCGTAGGCACTGCATTTGCGCAAGGGTTTTCACCACAAACACAGAACAAACTGCAACAAGTATTACAAAGCTTTACGAATGACCCTTCCTTTGTAGGTGGCATTTCAGCTTCCATTAATGTAGATGGTCTTGCAGAATGGAATGGAGCCAGTGGCTTTGCGGCGCGTAATGTGGATGCAAACAACAATTTACTGCCCGGTGGTAGTCCATTCACAACCAGTACCCTGTCCCGTATCTTCAGCATTTCCAAATCCTTCGCCGCTCCACTGATTCTTGAACTACAACAGGAAGGAAAACTCAATCTCAACGATCCCGTAAGCAATTACATTCCTCTTGGCGCAATTAACCCTGGCCTGGATGCATCCATTACTCTTCGTCAACTGCTCGCTCATGAAAGTGGCTGGTCTGATTTTGAATACGATGAATTACAATTTCAATTGGCAATCGCTTTTGACCCCACTCACCTTTGGACTCCGTTTGAAGTACTTTATTTTGTTCACCAGGTAGCGCCAAAAGGCTCTGTTCGTCACTACTCAAGCACCAACTATATCACCCTCGGTGCTATTGCTGAATTGGTGACAGGAAAAACGGTTGCACAATTGTATCGCGAACGCTTCTTTACGCCACTGGGGTTAACTTCCATGTATTATGATGTAGTGGAACACCAGCCGGCAGGAACAGTGTTGGCTGCTCCGCACGAAAATCTTAGTCCTTTCAACCCCATCTTCCAATTGACAGGCCAACCTACGTTCCCAAATGCTTACACAAACATTTCAGCCTTCCCCTACCAGGGAATTGGATCTGCTGCAGGTGCTGGCGGAGCAGTCATTTCAACTGCTTCCGACCTGGCCAAGTGGAGCAATGCATTGTTCAATGGAAGGGCCACTGGTAAAGCTATTTTGGATACTATGTTGAATTCCATCTATCCAACTCCAGATGCTCAAGGTGATTACCTGGGCTATGGTATCTGGAAAAGTACAGTAATGAGTGAACCGCAACCGCCTGTCTTCGTGGGACATAATGGGAATGCACCGGGATATCGTTCAGCCATGTTCTACCATCCTGACAAAAAATATAGTGTTGTTGTATTGACGAACTATCACGGGACAGATGCTTATGCCATTGCAAGAGCCCTGGTTGCAGCCTTACCCGAATTTACGGGCGGTAATCCCAATCGTAAAGAGGAAAAAATCATGCTGTGCTTTAATGGAAATAGTATAACCGTAGACAGAAACGCCGCCCCGGGTTTTATTAAGAAAGGAGCCTACCTGGGTGGTTGCGAAAAATCCGATGCCAAAGCGGCTGTAAGAGAAGATGCGGTTAGCCCTGTTTTGAAAGCTAACTTAGAAGTTTCTCCCAATCCTTCTTCCGGTTATGTACGGCTGTCTTTTGAAGCTACTGAGACAGGTCCTGTAGCACTCGAGCTATATGACGCTAACGGTCAGTTAGTACGCTCTGTTTTTAAGGGCAACCTTCAAAAGGGTGAAGTAAGAATGCTCGGTTTTGAAAAAGGTAGCCTGCCAGCAGGAGTCTATGTTGGATATTTGAAAACAAAAGCGGGTGTTACTGAAAAAAGAATAGTGCTGACAAAGTGAAATAGTTTCACCTGGCCGGCCATATCATGGTAGTCTTTGTTTCATAGCCTCGTATAAGACCATTCCTGTTGCAACCGACACGTTTAATGATTCAAAATCCCCTACCATGGGGATTTTGAATTTCTCATCACACTGTTTCATCAAGGCAGGATAAATGCCCTTTTCTTCGCTACCCATTACTACAGCAACCGGTTCCTTAAAGTCGACATCAAAAACCTGTTTAGACGCAGTCATCTCGGTGGCCAGGACTTTAATGCCGTTCAGATGAAGTTCGTCAACAGCTTTCATTAAAGAGTTTACGCGGCATATCGCAATTTTCTCAAGCGCCCCTGCCGAGGTAAGTACTGCGTCTTCATTTAACGCACCCACCCCCTTGTCGGGAATGATGATGGCCTGTACGCCGGTGCAGAACGCTGTCCTGGCAATACCACCAATGTTCCTGATGTCAGTGATGCCATCCAGGATCAAAAACAAAGGCACTTCTCCTTTGTCCACAACCCAACTGATCACTTGCTGGAGCTCCTGGTAATGTACCCGGGATAACAAGGCAATGAAGCCTTCATGGTGTTCAACATTGAAACTGTTCAGTTTCTCGACAGGGACATAGTTAATTGGAATGCTATTTTGCGTTGCCAGGGACTTAATGTCTTTTATGGTGTCGTTGTGAATCTTATTGTTAATGTAAATCCGGTCGATTGCCTTACCACCGGAAATGGCGTCCAATATCGGCTTTCTTCCTGCGACCAATGAACTCTTCCTGGGCCTTGCCTGTTGTCTGAAATGTTTCACCCTTCAAAAATAAGGCAGCCTAAGATTCTTGTCGAAATAAACCAAACAGGGAGAGGAGGATAAAGCCGATAACAAGGACGATCAAAAGAAACTTTATGACCGCTGCGTAGAAGACCATCTGAAGCACCGATGGATCGAACCGTTGATTCCATACGAGGATCATTATGAAGTTTTCAAGCAGGTTAAAGGCGCCGGCGGAAATGGCAAGTGCGGAAAATAAGTTGCTACGGTTATTGGCTAGCAATTTACAGGCGGTCGCCAGGAACCACGTGTAAGAGATAATCAATAAAAAATACAGGTAAATATTTTGTAGAACCACTTCGTGATCCCAAAAGAACTGCAATTGGCGGAAATGTTCGGTTGTCCTTGCAAATTCAAAATCGATTATCCCTCTTGGGCTTACCGGTGTTATCAAATTGCTTCCTTGCCACCATAACAGCGCAACAGCTGCGAGCAACAGTAGAAATGAGAGCAATAAGTTCCTGTTCATGCAATGAAAATAAAAAAACCTCCGTAAGTACAGAGGTTTTCAATATGAGGGTAGTGACTTGACTATTTAATGCCGAAGGCTTTCTTCACTTTTGGGACATAGTCCAGTTTCTCCCAGGTAAACAACTCGACCTTCTTTTTGATTGTCTTACCACCTGGTTGGCTAAACTCTTTTTCCACTATTTCAGGTTTACGTCCCATGTGACCGTAGGCAGCAGTCTCGCTGTAGATGGGATTGCGCAATTTCAAACGCTGTTCGATATAATAGGGACGCATATCGAAAATGCTTTCCACGATCTTTGCGATCTCACCGTCAGTCATTTCAACCTTGGCAGTGCCAAAAGTATTTACATTGATACTGGTCGGCTGTGCAACACCAATAGCGTAAGATACCTGTACCAGTACTTCATCACAAACACCAGCTGCTACCAGGTTCTTCGCGATGTGACGGGTAGCATAAGCTGCAGAGCGGTCAACTTTTGAAGGATCTTTACCACTGAAAGCACCACCGCCATGGGCTCCTTTGCCGCCATAAGTATCAACGATGATCTTACGGCCCGTCAATCCTGTATCGCCATGAGGTCCACCGATCACGAACTTACCGGTTGGGTTCACGTGATATTTGATGTTATCATTAAAAAGCTTCGCGTACTTCTTGTATTTCGATTTCACTCGTGGAATGAGGATGTTAATCACATCTTCTTTGATCTTCCTGGCCATTTTGGCGTCGGTATCAAAATCATCGTGCTGGGTGGAGATCACTATCGCATCGATACGTACCGGGCGATTGTTATCGTCATATTCAAGTGTCACCTGGCTTTTCGCGTCGGGACGTAAATATTTGATCTGTTTGTTTTCCCTGCGCAAGGCTGCTAATTCCTGCAA
>DATDNL010000650.1:0-3942 GCA_036518315.1 Flavisolibacter sp.
GGGAACAAACAAGAACCCCCTCACAGGCGCAACCGGGGGAGCTACAGGAGCTAATCAATAAATAACTATGCTTTGCGGTAGTGCGGGAGAAAGAAACTCCCGCTCTCTCGCCCGGCAAAAACCAAAAACTTCTATATGAAAAGAATATTCCGTTTTTCATTAGTAACAACTGCCGTATGTCTCGTTTTATCCTGCAACAACACGGCTAAAGTAGAGTCAGCATCTACCGAAAACCCAAACACAGCCGGCCAATCGGCTGTACAAGACAGTGAGTCTGCGAAGGATGTGGTGAAAGTCGCCGCGGGCTCAAAAGATCACACAACCTTGGTGGCAGCAATTAAACAGGCAGAATTGGTGGACGCCTTATCAAACGCAGGTCCTTTCACGGTTTTTGCTCCTACAAACGAAGCCTTCGACAAGTTGCCAAAAGGTACGGTTGAAGATCTAATGAAACCCGAGAATAAAGAGAAACTCAAAGACATTCTGCAGTACCATGTCTTTGTAGGTGGACTAAGCACAACACTTCTCCAGGACGGACAGACGTTAAATGAAGTGAACGGCCAAAATATCACGATTCAGAAATCGGCTGATGGCAAAATCACCATCAACGGTAAGGCCCACATCGTAGCGTCCGTTCCCGCTTCAAACGGAATTGTACACATAATTGATGAAGTGCTATTACCGCCGGCTAAATAGTTTTTTTCATTGTACCACTTCAACCTCCGCTTACGCGCGGGCGGGGCGGAGGTTCTTAAACGAGCAGTATGACCAAGAATAAGATGAGCACTCCTTCACGAATAACCATTGCAATAGCATCACTGGCTTTAATCGCTACCTATTTCCTTCCCGTCTGGTTCATATTTCTGATCGCACCTCAGTACCCGGAAGGGCTGACCATGAACATATGGCTCAATAAGCTGACAGGGCAGGTTGAAATCATTAATGGGTTGAACCACTATATCGGCATGAAGCATATCAAGCCCGAAATGTTCCCGGAGTTCACCTATCTCATTTATGTAGTTGCCTTTTTTATTTTGCTCGGTTTAGTAGTTGCTATCACAGGAAAACGAAAACTGTTGTTTGCCTATCTCATCCTCACCGTACTTGGTGGTGTTGCAGCCATGGTTGACTTTTACAAATGGGGCTATGATTACGGCCATAATCTCGACCCTAAAGCTGCTATCCAGGTTCCCGGCCTTTACTATCAACCACCTTTAATTGGTCATAAAACGCTTTTGAATTTCGACGCCTATTCCTATCCCGACAGCGGTGGCTGGGTGGTAATCGCCTGTGCCGGTGTCTTCTTTATAGTTTGGGGATATGAATGGTATAGAAGCCGCAAAACGAAAATTGTAATCACTCGTTCTATGAAAAAGAGTATTCCTGTTGCACTCTTATTGCTTGCCGTGGCCTTCACCTCTTGCCAGACTCAACCTCAACCCTTCGCCTTCGGAAAAGACATTTGCGATGACTGCAAAATGACCATCATGGATCCAAAATTCGGTGGCGAGATCATTACTAAAAAAGGCAGGATCTACAAATTTGATGATTCGCATTGTATGGTTCACTTTCTGAAGACCGGCGCAGTCAAGGAAAACCAAATTGCGCAAGAAGTGTTCATCAATCACGACAACAGTAAAGACTTTCTCAATGTCAATTCCTCCTTCTTTGTAGTGAGCGACCAGTTGAAAAGCCCTATGAATGGAAACGCAGCCTGCTTCCCTACACGTGACATTGCAGAGCAGAAAGCAAAGCAGTTAAATGGAACGGTAAAGAACTGGGACCAACTGGTTCAATCATTGTAAAGCGAAACGGAAACACAACCAATGAAACAAACACTTACCATATTACTCGCTCTCCTCACCAATCTTTCTTTTGCCAGTACTATCGTTGTTGGCAAAGATGAAGTCATTAGCTCCCTGAAAAAAGGAATTGAGTTGGCAAGCCCTGGCGACACTGTTCTTTTGAAGAAAGGTGTCTACAAGGAAGGCAATATCGTGATAACTAAATCCATCAGGTTAATCGGTGTCAACGAGCCTATCCTAGACGGTGAGAATAAATATGAAATACTCACAGTAAGCGGCCAAAGAATTCTGATTAAAGGCATTCATTTCCGCAACTCCGGGTACTCCAGCATGAATGACTATGCTTCTATCGGTCTTGTAGACTCAAGGGACTGTATCGTGGAAAACAACACGATAGAACATTCCTATTTCGGAATCCATATCGCAAACTGCAGTAATTGCATTGTCAGCGAAAACACTATCCGTGGTATTCCCAAAGCGGAACAAACTTCAGGCAATGCCATTAATTTATGGAAGTGCGACAGTATAGTCGTTGAAAATAACGATGTGCAGGGGCATCGCGACGGCATCTATTTCGAATTTGTCACACACTCCTATATCTATGGGAATCATAGCCATAATAATATTCGCTATGGGCTGCACTTCATGTTTTCGAACAATGACACCTACATGGAAAACCGTTTCGTGGAAAATGGTGCGGGTGTGGCTGTCATGTATTCAAACCACGTGTTAATGCATTCAAACGTTTTCGAACATAATTGGGGCTCTAATGCATATGGTCTGCTGCTGAAAGAAATCTCCGACGGCCAGATTGTTAACAATAAATTCGATCATAACACCAGCGGCATCAACATGGAAAGCACCAACCGCATAGTGGTTCAATCTAACGACTTCATGAACAACGGATGGGCGATGCGCATTTCCGCGAGCTGCAATGAAAACGAGATTCACAACAACAACTTTAACGCAAACACGTTCGACGTAGCCACCAACGGCACTATGATGCTTAACCGCTTTTACAATAATTATTGGGACAAATACGAGGGTTACGACATGAACAAAGATGGAGTTGGCGACGTGCCCTATCACCCGGTTAGTATGTACTCTATGGTGATCGAGGAAAATCCCAACTCACTTCTGTTATTACGAAGCTTCATGGTTTCTCTTCTCGATAAAGCAGAGAAGGCCATTCCAAGCCTGACGCCTGAAAATCTAATTGATGAACAACCACTAATGAAAAGGAGACCACATGATCAGGATTGAAAACATAAACAAACGATTCAAGAAACTCCATGCACTGAACGGCATCAATGCCCATTTTAATAAAGGACAGGTTATTTCCCTGATCGGGCCAAACGGATCAGGAAAGACAACCTTGATCAAAAGCATTCTTGGGCTCGTAAAGCCGGATAGCGGCCAGATATTCTTCAACAATGAACTGATATCGGAACACGTGGAGTACCGAAAAAATATTGGTTACATGCCACAGATCGGGCGTTACCCCGACAATATGAAGATTGGACAGTTGTTCAGGATGATCAAGAATATTCGCCCTGAAAAAGAATGGGATGAAGAACTATACTTCCGATTCAAGTTGGACACTATTCCCGATAAGTCGATGAAAGCCTTGTCAGGCGGCACACGTCAGAAAGTGAGTGCAGCACTTGCCTTTCTCTTTAATCCCGAGGTCCTGATCCTTGACGAGCCGACTGCAGGTCTTGATCCTTTGTCGTCTGAAGTGCTCAAGGATAAGATCCTTGCTGAAAAAGAAAAAGGCAAGCTAATTCTCATTACCTCGCACGTGTTGAGTGACCTGGAAGATCTGACAACCGATGTAATGTACTTGCAGGATGGAAAGATCATTTTCGCAAAAACAATGACCGAACTAAGAGCCGAAACCGGTGAAGAGAAACTCGGTAAAGCCATTGCCTGGATGATGAAGCATGGGTTGCAGAAACAGGAGGTTAGCTATTTGAAGATTGCTCGTTAAGGCTTAATTATTAATTATTGATTATTGATTATTGGGCAGAGACACTAAATAACAACGATCACACTTAATCTTTTTAAAATGTTCAAAATCTCTAAGTACGTCCTTTACGATATCCTTCGAAACAAGGTAGTTATTGCTTACACGGCG
>DATDNL010000651.1:0-8345 GCA_036518315.1 Flavisolibacter sp.
AACGGCTGCAATAGCGGCGGCTCCAAACAACAAGTTGTTTCTAGTTCTATTGGGGTTTTTCAACGCCATGGCGTCCACATATCGTTTCTCGGGCAGGATATCGGTCTTGTATCCATCTTTTTCCCTCAGTGCCATCTGCAGCACTTGCGCCAAATGCATTCCTTTCCTATCGGTTTCCTGTTCTATTTGTTCGCGGCAACTGAATCCATCTGCAATTATGATTGAATCAATGGGAGCATTCCTGACTGCGGGTAATAAGGTCTGTTCGCCGGCTGCAATAGAAACTTCATAATGCTTTCCTTTTTCATAACCGAAATACCCGGCCATTCCGCAACAAGTAGTCGGAAGAATATTATAATCAAGTTTTGTTTTCTTCAGGATGGTTTTTTCACAGTCCATACCCATTATCGACTTATGGTGACAATGCCCATGTACAATTGCTTGTCGATGGAGTTCAGGAATTTCGAAGCCTGTGGCTTTTTTCTCCAAAAATTCTCCGAGGGTAAAGACTTGTTTGGACAGTCGAGTTGCCTGTTCGTCGTGTGGGAACATATTATGTAGTTCGTCTCTAAATACTGCAACGCAACTTGGCTCTAAGCCAACTATGGGAATTCCGTTCATTATTTCTTCATGCAATGTTTCCATAATCTCGACGAGCATTTTTTTCGCCGTGCCGAGCATTCCGAAGTCGTACAAGGGTCTTCCGCAACAAAGAGATTTACGGGGAATGGTTACACTAAATCCAGCCGCTTCGAGGACTTCGACACCGGCGACTAAGGTTTGGGGCAGAAAGTTGTTGTTGAATGTGTCTACCCAGAGGATGACATGTTTGGAGTTTTGAGTTTTGTCAATTGAGTTTTGAGTTCCATTGCCAGTTATCCTTTCGTTCGTGGCATGTTTTTTCTTTCGTTCAATAAACCAATTTCTAAATGTTCGCTCTGCATACTTTGGCATTTTTCTTTCCTGGGCAATGCCTGTAATTGCTTTTGTAATGTTCCTGATAACGGGAGCATGCATGAGGAAATTGACTACTCCCGGCATCTTTGAAGCAATTTTACTCCACCAATAGATCCAGCCAAATACATAGGCTGTGATAGGTCGGGAGTTTTCTTCATAGTAATGCGAAAGAAATTCTGACTTATAGGTGGCCATGTCGACGTTTACAGGACAGTCGCCTTTGCAGCCTTTGCAGGCCAGGCAAAGGTCGAGTGCTTCTTTCACGTGCTCATCGTTCCATCCGCCTTTGAGTACGTCGCCATGCAACATTTCATATAATAATCGTGAACGTCCTCTTGTGCTATGCATTTCTTCTCTCGTGACCATATAACTTGGACACATAACGCCGCCCTCGTGTCTTCTGCATTCACCCACGCCAACGCACTTCAGGGTAATTCGTTCCCAACTATAGGCATCGTCGGGAAACTGGAAATGTGTTTTTAGATTCGGAGGATTATAATTGGTTCCTAATCGCAGGTCGTTTGTTTGACCATAGGTGTTAATGATCTTCCCTGGATTCATCTTCCATTGCGGGTCCCAGATTGATTTGAATTCTTTGAAAGCTTCTACCAGTTCGTCTCCATACATGATCGGAAGTAAATCACCGCGGGCCTGTCCATCACCATGCTCTCCAGATAGAGAGCCGCCGTACTTGACCACAAGGTGAGCTGCTTCAACAGTGAATTGCTTATATTTTTCAATTCCGTCTTTGGAAAGAAAATCAAAGCCTATCCGGCAGTGAATGCAACCTTGACCAAAGTGCCCGTAGATAGATGGCTTGTAGCCATATTTATCGAATAACGAACGAAGATCTTTGAGGTAGTCACCAACATTTTTTGGATCAACGGCACTGTCTTCCCAACCAGGACCACCGTTAGGTTCGCCGGGAACCCAGGCCGTTGCCCCTAGTCCCGATTCACGCACCTTCCAAAGTTTTTCTTCTTGTTCCGGATCGTCGAAGAGACTCATTGTCGGGGGATTCTTTTTCTTCTTCAACTCGTCCATAAGAGTTTTAGCTTTGTTATCGGAGTCTTCTTTGCTGTCTCCGCCAAATTCGACCATCAGCCAGGCATTGCCTTGGGGCAACAAAGGGATGTCCTGTACGTTCAACCCTTTGCGTCGCATGAACTCGATAAGTAAATCATCCAAACCTTCCAAACCAATCGGTTCGTGTTTCATTATTTCGGGAACGGCATAACCTGCATCGGGCAGGGTAGGATACCCCAAAACCAGGAGGCTCCTGCTTTTTGGTGAAGTGACGAGTTTGAGCGTAGCTTCAGTAATGGTTACAAGTGTGCTTTCGGAACCAACCAACGCATGGGCTACATTAAAGCCGTTTTCGGGTAATAAAGCAGGAAGGTTATAACCGGATACACGGCGAGGAATGTTTGGGAATTTTTGCCGGATAAGGTCCGCGTATTTATCGCGGAGTTCCCGCATTCTTCTATAGATCTCCGCTTTTCGTCCGCCCTCATTTTGTATTTGTTGATATTCTTCGTCCGAGGTCGGGCCAACTTTCATTTTCACGCCATCGTAGGTGATGACGGTTATCGTCTCAGTATTGTCAGACGTTCTTGCGCCATAACCGAAGAACTGAGCCATAACGGAGTGAACTCCGCAAGAATTATTTCCCAGCATTCCGCCAAGTGTACAATGATCGTGAGTGGCCGGGTCGGGGCCGAAAGTAAGACCTGCTTCACGTTCGGTTGCGTGGCGCATTTCATCAAGGACGATTCCGGGTTGGACGGTTACCAATTTTCTCTCTTTGTTGATTTGAAGTACCTTGTTGTAGTACTTGCTCATGTCCATCATCACTGCCACGTTGCAACATTGCCCGGCAAGCGAAGTGCCACCGCCTCTTGACAGGATAGGCGCACCATATTTTCTGCAGATACTAATTGTTTTAATAATATCCTGTTCCGTTTTTGGCAGCACTACACCAATGGGGATTTGCCTGTAGTTGGAAGCATCCGTTGAATACAAGGCGCGGCTACCCTCGTCAAAGCGCACTTCTCCAACGATGTTTTTTTGAAGTTCTTTTTCCAGGGCTTTTCGATCGACGTCAACCGAGTATTTTGTTTCGAAACGGGTGTCCACATCTGTTCCGTCGATTTGCTCTTTGCTATCCGTCTGAATTTTCACGACAGGTTTTTTTGTTTGATCGACCGAATTGCTTTCTTTCTCTTTCGCTTTTGTATGCTGTGTTGACATTGCAAATAATTTAGAGTCTATATTTTTCTGCATCTATGAATTTGAATTCGAAGCCGAAGCCAGACCGGGACAAGTCGGGTTTAATAACGCCGTTTTCAACTGAGGGTATGCCGTCGAATAATAATTGTTCGATGCGGACGTGGTCGTGGAAATATTCAGAGATGTAAAAAGAAGGGAGGCAAATGGCTGGATGCAGATGCAAGGAAGGCGCACAGTGAGAGGAGAATGGAAGTTGATGTGCTTCAGCGAGGACGCCGGCTTTCAAAAATCCTGTAATGCCTCCGCAACGGGTTGCGTCTGCCTGCAGAACGTCAACAGCATTTGCGCGAAGCATGGCTTCGAAATAAGGAAGATTGTAGCCGTACTCACCTGCAGCGATATCTATTTGTGAAGGGGCATGCTTTCGAATAAACTGCAAGCCCTCTAAATTGTCGGAAGATACCGGCTCTTCAAACCAGGTAACGTTGTAGGGTAGTACCTCTTCTGCTTTTTTCAATGCTTGCTTTGCGGAATATGCTCCATTTGCATCAATCATTAGAGCAACATTGTTCGGTAGAACTTCCCTGGCATCCTTAACCCGCCGGGCATCTTTTTCAGGATGCGTACCGACCTTCATTTTCATAAATGAAATTCCTTCGTCCGCCCAGGCTGAAAACTGTTGTTGGAGCTGCTTTTTATTGTAAGAGGTGAACCCCCCGCTTCCATAGACCAACATGGAGTCTTTAACCTGTCCCAACAATTTGCAAAGGGGAAGTTCAAAAATGTTTGCTTTCAGATCCCAGAGTGCATTATCAATTGCTGAAATGGCCATCATCGTGATGCCACAGGTTCCACTGTTGCGGATATGCCTGGCGAGAGAGGAGTTGATGTGCCCGATGTCGAGCGCATTTTGATGAAGTACGAGTTCTTTTAGTTTGTTCTTTATTAAGTATGCTGTCGATTCGTCGGCGTAGGAGTAGCCGATGCCTGTTTTGCCCCCTGCTTCCAGTTCGACCAGGACCAACGTTGTGTTGTCCCATCGCAAAGTTCCGTCTTCCTCGGGTGCATCGGTTGGTATTCTATATGCAGAAACCTTTAATTGCTCCACGGGAATGAAATGAGTGACCGTATTTACATCGGTAATTGCCATTTTTCAATTCGAGAAAAAAATGCTCAGTCCTTTCCGGGAAAATATTCTGCCCAAACGTCTTTAGTAGTTTGCTTAACCATCTCCCAGGCATCGCTGTCGCCATGAAATATTGCTGATGAAAATGCCTTCATTTCCTTCAGGCTTACATGAGGCGGTGTCATTGGCACATTTGGATCGGTATATATATTCAGCACAACAGGTTTTTGGACAACCATCGCAGTGCTCAAGGCATCTTTTACTTCGTCGGGATGATCAACTCTAATCCCTTCCAGGCCCAGCATTCTTGCATATTCATCATAAGCGAAGTCAGGGATATCCTGTGATGTGTCGAACTTAGCATCACCAAGCATGACTCTTTGTTCCCAGCTTACCATGTTGAGATCGCGGTTATTCAGCACGAGAATGATCATTCTTGGATCTTTCCATGTCTTCCAATACTTGGAAACGGTTATTAATCCATTTATCCCGAGCATTTGCATGGCGCCGTCACCGATCAAACCAATAGCAACTCTATCGGGATACGCGAATTTCGCAGAGATAGTATATGGCATGCCGGGACACATTGTTGCGAGGTTGCCTGACAACGTCGCTTTCATTCCTTTGCGAATTTTGAGATCACGTGCGAACCAGGCTGCAGTTGAGCCACTATCCGCTGACAGAATGCAATTATCAGGAAGCACTTTTGACAATTCCGAATAAACATATTGTGGATTAATGGGATCAGCACTGTTGTGTGAGCGAGCATCTAAAATCCTCCACCATTTGTCAATGTTCTTTTCGATCTTGTTTCTCCAGCTTTGATCTTCCTTTTGTTTTAGATATGGAATCAGTGCTTGCAGGGTAGCTTTGCTGTCGCCCTGGAGGTTTACATCCATGGGAAATCGTATACCCAACATCTTCCCATCAATATCAATTTGAACACCTTTGGCGTCCCCTTCTTTTGGGAGGAATTCAGAATAAGGAAAACTTGAGCCAACCATTAAGAGCGTATCGCAATCGCTCATCATTTCCCAGCTTGGCCCAGTTCCCAGCAATCCAATAGAACCCGTCACAAATGGCAGGTCATCAGGCAAGACCGCTTTGCCTAACAAAGCTTTGGCGACGCCGCAAGCAAGTAGGTCAGCAACTTGCACAATTTCCTGTTCGCAGTTCTTAGCTCCTGCACCGACAAGCATTGCAACCTTTTTTCCCTCGTTCAAAATAGTTGCTGCTCTCTCAAGATCTTTTTCGTGGGGAATGATGCGCGGTGCGTTGTATCCAATGCTGGAGTGAATCGTTCCATGCATTCGCTTGGGTTCCTCGTAATCCAATTCCTGCAGATCATTCGGAAAGATGATGCAGGTAACTGTTCTTCTTGCCAGGGCAATACGAATGGCACGATCAATCAAATGTCTTGTTTGCGATGGCTCACATGCCATGTGAACAAATTCGCCGGCGACGTCTTTAAACAAGGAGATCAAGTCGACCTCCTGCTGATAGCTTCCGCCCATCGCTGATCTTGCCTGTTGGCCAACGATAGCAACGACAGGCTGGTGATCCATTTTTGCATCGTATAAGCCGTTTAATAAGTGGATCGCGCCGGGTCCCGAAGTCGCCATGCAAACACCAACCTCGTCGGTGAATTTTGCATGTGCGCAGGCCATGAAGGCCGCCATTTCTTCGTGACGTGTTTGAACGAACTGAATCTTATCTTCTGCTTTTCGAAGTGCCGACATGAATCCGTTTATACCATCGCCGGGATACCCAAAAATGCGTTTGATGCCCCATTTATGTAAACGGTCCATTGCAAATTCTGCTACAGTCTGTGCCATATATTTGTTTTTGTGTGGGCGGAAATAGCGGTGGCGGAAGTATTGTCCGAAGCAGCTTAGTTCATTCAAATATCAGACCAGTGCAACACAAGAACCACAATGTTGTATGTAGTATCGTCTTCTTTTCATTGTGTGCATGGTTTTTGAGCCGGATTAGGTAATCAATAAATTTCAATCATGATAAGTATAACATTTTTCGTCTTTGTAGGGTTGATCATAGTTGTGGGATTTTTTGCTGCAACATGGAGAAAAAAGAACAGGGTGCCGTTAGATCCAGATGGTGAGGTGGAACGGGATAACGGGACATCCATTTCACGAAGTCATTTCAGTGAGTCGAGGGATAAAATCACAGGAGGTATACTTCCTGCGGACAACAAGATGTCACAGAACGATCTCGATGAAAGCGAAGAGCCAATGAAATAAGCGATACTAAACATTGTAGGCTTCCTTAATTCCTGGTTTTTAGGAATGCAACGAGCCTGGTCAGTTCATCCCTTGATAAGGAACCACCGTACGCGGGCATATTCCTAGCTCCGTTTACGATACGTAGAATCATTTCATTCTCATTTAATCTATTGGCTACATGTGTCAAATCAGGGCCGACGTTGCCACCATCCCCATTTATTTTGTGACAGTACAAACAGGCTTTTTGCTCAAACAACGTGATGCCTGCCACTGCAAGCGAATCGTTTGATGGCGCTGATATGTTATTAGTCAGTTTTGCCTTGAAATGAGGCGACCAGTTAGAACTGTTGCCGACGGCTAGTAAAGAGATCACCACAATTACAAGAAAAGAACTCGCGACTATTGACCACGGGCGTTTAATCGGACTACGTTCCCCGGCATTGGACGCAAATGGCAGAGCAAACAACAAAAACAGGATCAGCAAAGGGCCCAAAAACATTACATAGGATTCGATTTGGGGAGGAATCAATGCAAATAGCGCATAAATCCACAACAAGTACCAATCGGGGCGAGGTGAGGTAATGATGGCAGATGGATCCGGTAATTTCCTAAGGACAGGTGGACCAAAAACGACAGCGGCTACAACGATAGCGATGATTACAAGGGAGCTAAATATTGCATCGCGCCATGCCGCGTAGGGCCAAAAAGGAATCCCACTTTGGCGAAGCATGTTGCGGTACCAACTACGATAGGTTGCCGGATCAATTAATCTTCCCGCTTTTGGAGGTTCCGAAATTCCGTTTCTCATCACTAACCACAAATGAAAGCCCACGAAGAGAAAGATAAGAGACGGAATCAGAAATACATGATAGGCAAAGAAACGGCTGAGACTTTGACCGCCTAGGGTATCGCCGCCCAACAGCAGGCGTGCAAGAGGTTTCCCAATGAGCGGAATTCTTCCCATTTGCTCAGCCGCGACCACTGCTGACCAAACCCCATTATCGTCCCAACGAAGAAGTTGACCAGTAAAACCCATGCTGATAGTAAGTATCAATAAGACAACACCGCTGATCCAACTCATTTCCCTTGGGTATTTGTAGGCGGCTGTAATATACACACGCAGCATATGGACACCGGCCATGATGATCATACCGGAGGCGCCATAATAATGAATACCACGCAACGTACTTCCTAAAGTGGCCTTGTAAGTTATGTATTGAAGAGATTGAAACGCTTTATCCGAGGACGGCTGGTATAGCAAAGCGAGGCCGATGCCCGTTGCTACCTGTAAAATGAAACAGAATAATGTAGCGCTTCCAAAAACATAGGCCCATTTCGATCCCGGTGGAACAGGATGGTTCATTAGTGGGTTGAACATTTCAGAGAACCCACTTCGGTCATTGATCCATCTTCCTGTTTTTTTTAGCCAGCTCATTATTCTGTTATCGTTGTAATTGGGACAGGTGCAGTTTTGATCTCGATGTCATTTTTATTTATCCGAACTTCTATCTGGGTTAGAGGTTTTGGTGGCGGTCCTGCTGCCACAGTTCCATCCTTGTAATAGACACCCCCATGGCATGGACACATGAAGAGCTGCGCCTTATCCTCCCAGCGTACGGGACAACCCAGGTGACTGCAGTTAGCAGAGAAGGCGATGAATTTCTCTTCACTTTCTCTTCTCAACCATGCTGCTGATTTTGCTGTTACACCCGCCCAGGGCAATGGATCTGCGTTCACATAACTGATCAATTTGGTTTCGCCGATGTTGATCTCGCTCACATTGGCGACCTTTC
>DATDNL010000652.1:0-7356 GCA_036518315.1 Flavisolibacter sp.
GGGGCACCATGCCTTCTTATGGTTTCTATGTACGCCACGTAAAGAACCTGAAGATGCATGATGTACAAATCAGCTACATGAATGATGAGCCAAGGCCAGCCTTTATACTCGATGATGTAAAGGGAGCCATCTTCTATGATATGCAACCCCAGGTTGGACAGGGATCTTCAACCTTCGTCCTGAAAAATTGCAGAGACATCGATATCCAGCGAGTGAAACGTGTAAAGGATGCAGTGATCAAAACAGTTGACAAGAAAACGCTTTAATAAGTCCTGGCTGGTCCTGTGCGCTAGTGACGTTATCGCTTGTCCTCCGATTGGTAGACTCTAACATAGTCCACTTCCATCTTCATTGGCAGGGCATTGTCGTCAACACCTTTTTGACCACCCCAGTTGCCACCGACAGCAACGTTCAGTAGCAGGTAACACGGAGCGTCGAAGGGCCAGGTTCCCTTTCCCTTATGCTCATTGCCGAAGGCGAAATAGGTGCGGTCGTCAACAGATATTTTGATCGTATCCGCCGTCCAATCCAGTGCATAAACATGATATTTTTCGGAGCAATCGGGAATATCAATGATCGCGGTCTTTTGAGTGTTCATTATATGGTTGTAATCCTTAGTATGAATAGAGCCATGGATCTTTCCCCGGTCATAACCTACGTGTTCCATAATATCGATCTCGCCATCGTCGGGCCATTTCAGTGGTGTAACCGAACCTAACATCCAGATGGCGGGCCAGCTTCCAAGACCCTTTGGCAGTTTTGCCCTCACTTCAATCCGACCATAGGTCCAGTCGCCCTTTCCTTTAGTGACGAGCCGCGCGGACGTGTACTTCTTTCCTTGCCATGGTTCTTTCCTTGCTTCGATGACGAGGTGACCATCTTCTACACGAGCATTTTCAAGTCGGTCGGCAGTGTAGTATTGGAGTTCATTATTTCCCCAACCGTTTCCACCAACTTCGTAGTTCCATTTGGTTTTATCAGGCAAGCCTTTGTAATTGAATTCATCGCTCCAAACCATTTTCATACCGGGTGAGGCAGGTAACTTCTTTGGACCTGAACAACCCATACTCAGCGAAAGACTAACAAAAACCGTGAGAAAGAATCGACTTGTTTGCATACGTCAAATTACCGCGATTTCTTTTAATCAACCAAGGATATTGACAGCAAAGGATAAATGTCTCCAACAGATAAAAAGGACTTGTATAGATCGTTTAAAAGGTAATAAGCCCGCTGTTATTTCGATTCGGGGCAGACTAAGGACTGGTGGATGGTTCTATTTAACATAATAGGGAGTGGGCATTTCATAAGGTATGGTGGACGTAAAGTGAACGTATATTGCGAGTGACGAGCGAGTAAATGAAAATCTGCCATTAAATAGTGACAGGTCAAACTGGCATTCAACTAAATTGTCGGACAAAAGCAGGTAAATTTATTCCCTTGAATGGAAAAGATTGATATTGGCTGCGAAGAAGTGCTATCGCAATATGACCTAAGTTCAGAAGTTAAGATTGAACCTTTCGGCACGGGGTTGATCAACCATACCTGGCTCGTGATCGACAAGGGCAAACGTTTTATCCTGCAAAAGATCAACAGGAATGTATTTAAGCAACCCGTAAACATCGCCCATAACATCGAGCTTATTGACAACTATTTGAAAGAACACCATCCCGACTACTTCTTTGTAGCGCCAGTAAGAACAGGGAGTGGAACGAGTATGGTTCATTGGGGAGAGGAATATTACCGGCTTTTTCCCTTTGTAGAAAACTCACGCGTTTACGAAGTTGTACAGTCTCCAAAACAGGCATTTGAGGCGGCACGCCAGTTTGGATTGTTTACAACGGTGTTATCGCGACTGCCAACGGAGCAACTTAAAATCACACTGCCCGGGTTTCACAACTTAAGTGAAAGGTGGAGGCAATTCGAGGATGCCAGTAAGAATGGTTCTCCGGGCCGCATCCGAACGGCAGCAATGGAGATTGATTCCGCCAGGAAGAACGCATTTATCGTCGATACCTACGAAAAACTTAAATCATCGAAAGTTTTGAAAACAAGGGTGACTCACCACGATACGAAGATCAGTAACATACTTTTTGATCCGCAGGACAAGGGCATTTGCGTGATAGATCTTGACACAGTTATGCCGGGCTTCTTCATTAGCGATGTGGGTGATATGTTGAGGACCTATCTCTCGCCGGTAAGTGAGGAAGAGAGAGATCTGTCGAAGATCGAGGTGAGGGAAGAGTATTTCACCGCGATCGTGGAAGGTTACGTTTCCTGTATGGCTGCCGAATTAACCGAAGTAGAACTGCGCCATTTTGTATATGCGGGAATGTTCATGATCTACATGCAGGCACTACGTTTTCTCACCGACTACCTAAATAATGATAAGTATTATGGCGCTCGTTACGAAGGCCACAATCTTGCCCGTGCACAAAACCAATTGAAACTCCTTGAACGTTTGCAGGGAAAGAAATCTCTTTTGAATCAGCAGGTTTCGAAGTTCATCAAGTGATTGTCCTTCCGGAGAAGATATGAACGGCCAGGCTGGTACAAAATGGCTGGGACGCAGGCCCAGGGCGGCGGTGATGGTACTAGTCATGCTATCACCAAATCTGTATCAGTAAATAATATGCTTGCCGTCAAATAGAAGAACCCAACAATTCAATACCTTTTCGGCAAATTTCGAGGCATGTGGGATGACCTAAAGAAGAACTTTACAGGTGAGCTGTATTATGATAATTCAAGCCGGCATAACGCCTTGCGAATGAGTTATGCCACTGATGCGTCCGTGTACCAGGAAAAACCATTGGCTGTTGCGATCCCGGAGACACTGCAAGACATAAAACAATTGATCCTTTTTGCAGGGCGGCATCAACTTACTTTGATCCCGAGGGCAGCAGGAACTTCACTGGCGGGACAGGTGGTCGGTAACGGAATCGTAGTTGATATATCAAAGTATTTTACCTCTATACTCGAAGTAAACAAGGAAGCCAAGTGGGTGCGTGTAGAACCAGGAGTCATCCGTGATGATCTCAATCTTCACTTGAAACAATATGGGCTAATGTTTGGTCCAGAGACATCAACTGCCAACCGGGCAATGATAGGAGGAATGATCGGTAACAATTCTTGTGGGCTACATTCGATTATCTGGGGCGCTGCAAGAGAAAATCTTATCGAGATAAAGGGTTTTCTCTCTGACGGCTCCGAAGTGGTATTCAAAGATCTGGACCAGGAACAATTTGAAGCCAAGTGCAATCTTCAAAACCTGGAGGGCGACATTTATCGCTCGATAAAAACTCTTTTATCTAATGCAGAAAACAGGGAAGCGATTGAAACAGGCTTTCCTAAAAAGTCGATCCATAGAAGGAACACGGGCTATGCCCTTGACGCTTTATTGAAGATGTTTTCCTTTGAAAATGGTTCCAAATTTAATCTCTGCAAATTGATGGCGGGATCGGAGGGAACGCTTTGCTTCATTTCAGAAGCCAAGCTGAAACTGCTTGACCTTCCTCCGAAGCAGAAATGTATTGTCGCCCTGCACACTAAAACTATTAATGAAGCACTCAGGGCAAATATTATTGCGCTACAGCACCAATGTTCTGCTTCTGAACTCGTGGATTCTATTATCCTTGAATACACAAAGACAAATATTGATCAATCGAAGAACCGCTTTTTTGTTGAAGGTGATCCCAGGGCCATCCTGATGGTGGAATTTTTTGGAGACACCAAAGAGCAGATAGACAGGAAGGCACATAAGTTTATTGCTGCACTAAAAGAAAAGGAACTTGGGTATGCCTATCCTGTGCTATATGGAATAGATACTGACAGGGCCTGGGACCTGCGGAAGGCAGGATTGGGTTTATTGAGAAATGAGCCTGGGGATGTCCAACCAGTGAACCTCATTGAAGATTGTGCGGTCGATGCCGAAGATCTTCCTTCTTATATCGATGAACTGGAAGCCTTGCTTCATAAACATAATACAAAGTATTCGATGTATGCGCATGCGGCTGCCGGAGAGCTGCATGTGGAACCGATGATCAACCTGAAAACGACCGAAGGAAAGAAGTTGTTCCGTACCATCTTACAGGAAACCAGCGCGATTGTAAAGAAGTACAATGGCTCGTTGAGTGGAGAGCACGGAGATGGCCGACTTCGCGGTGAATTTATCGCTTACATGATGGGAGAGAGGAACTATGAGCTGTTCAGGCAATTAAAGAACAGTTTTGATCCCCGTTGCGTATTCAATAAGGGAAAGATTGTGGATACGCCCCCGATGAATGAGTTTCTGCGTTACGAACAGGACGGCCAGAAAACACCGGTTGAAACAGTATTCGATTTTAGCGGGCAGGAAGGCATTCTTCACCTTTCTGAAAAATGCAGCGGCTCCGGCGATTGCCGCAGAACGCACCTGGCGGGAGGCACGATGTGCCCGAGTTATATGGCTACAAGGAGTGAAAGGGATACGACACGTGCCCGCGCCAACATGCTGCGCCATTTCTTTACTCAAAAGACATATGGAATTGATCGTGGAGTGACCGAAGAAGAGGTAAAAGAAGTGTTAGACCTCTGTCTATCCTGCAAAGGTTGTAAGTCGGAGTGTCCTTCGAGTGTGGACGTTGGTAAAATGAAAGCGGAATTCACCCAAGTGTACTACGATAAACACAAAGCCTCATTCCGGGCAAACCTTATTGCCAACTTTAGTTCGCAAATGAAACTGGCCTCAGCGCTTCCCTCGGCGTACAACCTGGTATTCAAGACTCCGGTATTAAGGAGAATGGTGAATAGGGTGGTCGGCTTCCATCCCGACCGTACCATGCCGTTGTTGGAGAAGACAACTTTGCGGAAATGGTATAACGAGCATGGAAAGCAGGCTCCTGGTGCTCAGAAGGAGAATGGAACCGTTTATCTTTTTTGTGATGAGTTCACTAACTACAACGATGTGGAAATTGGACAGAAGGCCATCCTGCTTTTGGAGTCGCTGGGCTACAACGTACTTATTCCTGAACACCTCGATAGTGGAAGAACCTACCTTTCAAAGGGTTTTGTTCGAAAGGCGAAGGAAATTGCCATTAAGAATGTACAGCTATTAAAAGACATAATCACCAGTGCCACTCCATTGATCGGCATAGAACCGTCAGCTATTCTAACGCTTAGAGACGAATACCTTGAGTTGGTGCCTAAGGAACTGCTTGCTTCTGCAAAAGAAATTGCTTCCCATGGTTTCCTTTTTGAAGAATGGTTTGCAGGAGAAGTGAATAAAGGGAAGATCAAAGAAGACAGTTTTGCTTTGAAAGCGCAGGAGGTGTATATACATGGCCACTGTTATCACAAATCGTTATCGTCAACAAACTTCATAAAACAATCGCTGGGTATTGTTCCCGGTTACAAGATTTCAGAAATTCCTTCCGGATGCTGTGGAATGGCAGGAGCCTTTGGTTATGAAAAAGAGCACTATGATGTTTCGATGAAGATCGGGAACCTTGTCTTATTTCCCGCCGTTCAAAATACAAACGCGGATTCGATCGTAGCGGCATCAGGAACAAGTTGCAGGCACCAAATAAAAGACGGGACCGGAAGAAAGGCGAAGCACACGGCAGAGATACTTTTTGACGCCTTGAAACTCGCATAGCAAGGAAAAGTCATAGGAGAAAGCTAAGGTCAAATCATTGAGTTCGCTTTCCATAGGTACAGTAATTTTACCGGGCGGCATTATGTTTGAACAATCTTCTATCTTAATTCAATATGGTGACGAGAAAAATGAAAGCGGCGTTCTTCGAATCCTTCGGTGAAGCTGATGTTCTGCAAGTGGGCGACTTGGAGATTCCGCCCTTAAAGGAAGCGGAAGTTTTGGTGAAGATAAAAGCGGCTGCAGTTAATCCTGTAGATGCGGCTGTTAGGAGAGGACTTTTTAAAACTATGTTGCCGGTCACGTTTCCTGCAATTCCTGGTTGGGACGTTGCCGGAGTGGTAGAGGAACGTGCCTACGGGGCGCGTCGATTCAATATTGGTGATGAAGTGTATGCTTATGCACGAAGACCATTTGTACAATGGGGAGCCTATGCGGAATACATTGTGATGCCCGAGAGTTACCTTGCGCCTCGACCTAAGAAGCTTTCCTGGGAAGCAAGTGCAGGAATTCCTTTGGTGGGACTGACATCTTACCAATGCCTCTATGTTGCGGGAAGACTGCGGGAGGGACAATCGGTTCTCATTCTCGGCGCTTCTGGTGGAATAGGAACGCTGGCCATTCAACTTGCAAAAGCAAAGGGTGCTACTGTCATCGGAGTTGCCAGTGAAAAAAACCATCCCTACATGACAGGGATCGGTGCCGACTATACAATTGATTACAAAGACAAACATGTAGGGGAAGAAGTTAGGAAAGCATTTCCCCGCGGTGTAGACCTCATCTTTGACGCAGCTAGTGGCGAAAGTCTTCAACAAAGTCTTATGGCACTAAAAAAGAACGGTAGCGTGGTCTCGATCTTAAATCGTGGTGAGAATATTGATGAGAGCATCGACTTTCATTATGTCTTTGTTGAACCTGATTCATCACAACTGGAAGATTTAGCACGACTGGCTAACCATGATAAAATAAACGTTCATGTAAGTGAAATCTATTCTTTGGACCAGGCGGCAGAGGCAATGAAACAAATTGAAACGCATCACACAACAGGTAAGATTGTCATTGTACCGTAGATATGCCGTTCTCTCTTGTCATCTCATAATACCTTCGTAAAAAATAAAAGATGGAATTAAGAACGTTGGGACGATCCGAAGTTAAAGTAACGCCCATGGCTTTCGGCGCCTGGGCAATAGGAGGATGGATGTGGGGCGGTGCCGAAGAAAGTGAAGCGATTAAGGCCATACAAGCCGCTTTTCACCACGGCATTACTACAATAGATACGGCACCCGTTTACGGTTTCGGAAGAAGCGAAGAGATCGTGGGAAAAGCCATGCAGGGAATTCGCAGAGACAGTTACCAGGTGCTTACCAAGTTTGGTATGAACTGGAAAACGCAACAAGGGGAGCCTTTTTTTGATACAACTGATAATGAAGGAAAGCCCTTCAAAATGCATAAATGGGCCTCGAAGGAAAGAGTAATGCAAGAATGTGACGACAGTTTGCGCCGGCTCAAAACGGATTACATTGACCTCTACCAGATCCACTGGCCGGATAATTCAACTCCAGTCCATGAAACCTTCGAAGCCGTGCAGCGACTGATCGAACAAGGGAAAGTACGGGCCGCCGGTGTTTGTAACTATACAACTGCTCTTGTAGATGAAGCATTGAAGACGATCCAGCTCGCATCTAACCAGGTTCCTTATTCATTAATAAATAGAGATGTCGAAAAAGAAA
>DATDNL010000653.1:0-2203 GCA_036518315.1 Flavisolibacter sp.
GGCTTTGTTTTTCAACGTCCTAATCATCTTTTAAGCCTTTGCTATATCTACAAGGTTAGATACCCAAATTTCTTTCTGGCAAGAGAGATCCAATTTCACAAGAAGAATGCCGTTTGACTGATTTGTAAAAGTTTCGCAACCTCTCCTTCCTTTCATTATGGAATGTGTTTTGGACTATTGAGTTAAACACCTCAATGGAAAGCGAGAGTATCGAGATCGGAAATTCAATATTTGGCAAGGGACTGTTTGCCAAAAAAGATATGAGACCGGGAACAGTCCTTTGCAAAGTACACGGTTCCCGGTTAAGCTTCGAAGATACAATCGCATTAAAGGAGAAAGAAAGCCACTCACTTCAGATAGATTTCGACAAATATATTCTTTGCGATCCGCCGTTCTTATACTCTAACCATTCCTGCAACCCCAATTGCGGGATAAATCATCATTTTGAGTTGTTTACACTAAAAGACATTAAGAAGGGTGAAGAATTATTTTGGGATTATTCTACATCCATGTTGGAGCGACACTGGACCATGAAATGTGGCTGTGGAGAAGTGAATTGCAGAACAGTTATCACCGATTTTGACTTATTACCAAAACACGTACAGGAAAGGTATTTAGAGTTGAATATTGTACTTCCATTTATTGTTCACTTCATCCAATACCAGCGTGCCAAATCAGCATAGACTTTCGAATGATGAGGACGAAATTCTACAAGTTAACATATGCATACTCATGCTTTTACAGATTCTAAATCTTAAAAATGCTGGCATGTAAATAGCAAGAATAGGGACATGATAAAAAATATCGAAGAAGTATCATGTGCCTTTATGCACGATATCGACCTGGTTTGCTTCTGTCACTTAAGATGGGGCTTTGTTTTTCAACGTCCTAATCACCTTTTAAGCCGCTTCTCAAAACATCAACGAGTATTCTTTATAGAGGAACCAATCTTCCACGAAGGCGACGATAAACTGCAAATTGAAAATTACAACGAAAACCTGTTCGTGGTAACGCCTCATATTAAAGCCGGCTTGCCGGAAGCAGAAGTTAACGAGCGCCAGCGAAAGTACATTAACAATCTATTTACCAATATGAACATCGAGCGATATTTCAGTTGGTACTATACTCCTATGGCCCTTCCATTCACTGATCATTTAACTCCCGAAGTTGTAGTGTATGATTGCATGGACGAATTATCGGCTTTCAAATTTGCACCGCCCGAATTAACGATCCTTGAAAAAGAGTTGCTTAAGAAAGCAGATGTTGTGTTCACCGGTGGGCAAAGCATTTATGAAGCAAAAAAGGATGCGCATCACAATATTTATCCTTTTCCAAGTAGTATTGACAAACACCATTTTGGTAAGGCAAGGACAATCAAAGATGATCCTGCCGATCAGAAAAATATCAAGGGTCCGCGGTTTGGCTTCTTTGGAGTCATTGACGAGCGCTTCGACATTGAGCTTATTGATGCAGTGGCAAAGGCAAAACCGGAATGGCAGTTTATTCTTTTAGGCCCGGTCGTGAAGATCGACCCGGCAACACTTCCAAGATATGACAACGTTCATTATTTAGGCGGTAAAAAATATGAAGATTTGCCCGATTACCTTGCAGGTTGGGATATAGCGATGGTGGCATTTGCCATGAATGAATCTACAAAATTCATCTCTCCTACCAAGACCCCGGAATACCTCGCAGCAGGAAAGCCGGTGATCTCTACCCCTATTCGCGACGTAGTTCGTCCGTACGGTGACAACAAACTTGTTCACATCGTTAGTAACGCAGACGAATTTATTAGAGCAGCAGAAAAAGAATTAGGTAAGAAAAGAAAAGCATCATGGCTGAAAAAGGTAGATGATTTTCTTCTCTATAACTCGTGGGACAGAACGTGGGGACAAATGGTTCGCCACATAGAAGATGCATATCTATTAAACATTGAAAAATCTAAACTCAAAACAAAGAAGGCTTATGTTTGATTATCTGATAGTAGGCGCAGGATTCGCCGGGAGTGTGCTAGCAGAAAGGTTAGCCACACAGACAAATAAGAAAGTCCTGATCATCGACAAAAGAGAGCATATCGGCGGAAACGCTTACGATTATTACAATAAAGACGGCATCTTAATTCACAAGTACGGACCTCATATCTTCCACACGAATTCAAAAGAAGTATTTGAATACCTGGGTCAGTTTACTCCCTGGAGGCCCT
>DATDNL010000654.1:0-6096 GCA_036518315.1 Flavisolibacter sp.
ACTCCCTGGAAAGCCCACTCTCTATTATTTTAAGTAAAACAAGTCCGCCATTTCAAACCGTCGTGTCTTCTGCAGGAGGTCGGTCTGCCTTTGCCTGGTTAATTGCAACCGGAAACATGCACTTAAGGGCTCATAAGCGCGGAAAAACGGCCTTTTGCCTTGCTGTAACGTGGAAGTGATCCATACCTCAATGGGACCGAATAGCGAGTAGAAAAGAGGCGGACTTAGATCAGAAGGTGTAAAAAAGAAAAGTTGACTGTCTGGGAGGATCGCCTGGGGTTTTCAAAAGTATTGGATTTACAAAAACTTACTGGACGGTTACTTAGGACATTGGATGTGGTAGGCGATGGTCCTTTTCAATCAACTTTCTGATACAAAACTAATCGGTTGGAGTAGCGGACACAAGAGCATTACTGCCCGATTTTAAAGCTTCGGTTTTTACATTAACAGTCGTAAGGTTACTAAGTGGAAAATCGTATGTTTTCGACTGCAAAGCCCGGTGCAGTCGTTTCCTGGCTAATCGTAGAATCCACAAGGAAAAATTACGTAGTTGTACTATACAAAATGCGCGGAGTTTTTACCATATTGCATTCGATTCTAACCGACGAAACTATTATTTAAAATTTCCTTATGAAAAATCTTGACACGCCGATCAAAGTTGCTATTGCTGATGATCATGCTTTATTCCGTACTGGTGTAAAAACCTCACTTTCCAGTCACAAGGATATACAAATGATAGCTGAAGCTGAGAATGGTATGCAGCTTCTGAACCTTTTGAAACATATTAAGCCCGATGTGATTCTTCTGGATATTCATATGCCCATCATGGATGGTTACACGGCACTGCCTGAAATCAAAAAGCTGTATCCCGATATGAAGGTGATCATGCTGTCGATGAACAACGATCCATCTATTATTACAAGAATGATGGAGATTGGCGCTAACTCGTACCTCACCAAAGAATCTGATTCTGAAACAATATATCACGCCATACGCACCTGCTTTGAACAAGAATTCTTCTTTAATGACCTTACAAATAAGGCGTTGTTGAATGGATTGCGCATGAAGAAACCGGCAGAAACTGCAGCGCCGGAGGTTAACCTCAATGAAAAAGAGGTGACTATATTGAAGCTGATGTGCGAGGAGAAAAGTACAAAGGAGATAGCTGATATCGTCGACTTGAGTCCAAGAACAGTGGAGGCTATCCGCGACAAACTGAAAACAAAAACCGGTGTAAAATCGATGGCTGGTTTGGTAATGTATGCCGTAAAGGCAGGCATTGTTGAACAAGCTTAACTCATAAGGAAGAATTTACAAATAGTGAATCCCGCCACGATGGCGGGATTTTGTTTTGTGAACACATCAGGAATAGTTTGTCCTGGTTGACAAGAGGGGCGGGTTAAAACTCACTGCCAGAAAGGTAATTGCGCAGGTGAGGATAGCAACCGGTATTTTTGATCAATGAATTCTGTATGTTTTAACGGTGATTTCCTGCATTCGAATAAAAAGCTATTTACTACCGGGAACAGGAGCTTTCGGTACGGTGATGGTGTTTTTGAAACTATCAAGGTTTATAAGGGGAAAATCGTGCTGGAGCAGTATCATTACGATCGTATGTTCGTTGGTATCAAACTTTTGCGGATCACCAATACATTGGATGCGTCGACATTATCGCGCTTGGTTTTAGAGTTGTGCCAACGGAATAATTGTATGGAACTCGCCCGAGTTCGGCTTGCTGTCTTTAGAAATGACGAAGGTGCATCTGATTTTGTGATTGAAGCTTTAAACTTGCCCAAGGAGCTAAATGAGTGGCAAGAGCAGGGTCTGGTAATTGACTTGTACCCGTATGCGAGGAAGAATGCAGACGCTTTTGCAAATGTGAAGAGTGCCAATTTCCTACCTTATGTACTCGCTGAATTGTTTGCAAAGGAAAAGGGAATCGATGATGCTCTGGTGTTGAATGCGTTCAATTATGTGGCCGATAGTTCAAAAGCAAATGTCTTCCTGGTGAAGGGAAAACAAATCATTACTCCTGCATTAAACCAGGGTTGCGTGAGCGGAGTGATGCGAAGGTTTTTGCTGGAAGAATTGAAGACGAATGATTATAGCATCCGTCAGGAAGAAGTTTCCGAACAAGAGCTTTTGGAAGCCGATGAAGTTTTTCTTACGAACTCTATTTACGACATGCGCTGGGTGAGGCAATACAAAGACAGGCAATATTCCCCAGCCTTGAGTCACTCCATTTATCAAAAAATAATCCGTCCGCTCTATGAATGAAGTGCGGTGATGTCATTAAAGACTTTCTGTAATTGATCAATGGCTCTCCTCCCATCTTCACCAAGGTCGACGGAGTAATTGTTTACATACAGTTCGATATGTTGGCGCATGACATTCTCGTCCATGGCCTGCGCATGTTTCTTTGTGTATTCAGTAATGTTCGGATAATTTGCAAAAGCAAATTCAACACTCTTACGGATAAGGTTACTTATTTTGTTTCTCAGTTCGTCATCAAGTGAGCTTTTCGCGGCAATGCAAGCTAGCGGAATGGGTGCTTTTTGTTTTTCTTCCCAAACCTGTCCCAGGTCGCAGATCTTGATCAATCCTTTTTGCTGGTAGGTGAACCTGTTCTCGTGAATGATAACACCAAGGTCGAACTTCTCCATCAGCACTGCATCTTCAATAGAAGAAAATAGAACAGGCGTTTTCTGTTTAGCCATTGGGAAAGCAAAGCTTAGCAAGAAGTTGGCTGTGGTTTGCTCACCCGGGATGGCGATCGTGCTGTGAACCACATCGGGTACATTCACCATTCTTTTTGCAATTAAGAGAGGTCCGACGCCCTTTCCAAGAGCTGCACCCGAATTGAGCATTTCGTATTGGTCGTTGTTACGAAAGAAGGCCGGGAAACTTAGTTTGGTAATATCCAGTTTTCCCTGGTTGCTCCATTCATTCAAAGTTTGAATATCTTCCAATACCACGTCGAAATCTAAACCTTCCGTATCAATTTTATTATTGACGAGTGCATCGAATATAAAAGTATCGTTCGGGCAAGGCGAAAATCCTAAGCTTAATTTCATCTGTTCAAAAGTTTTGTAAGTATTCTTTCCAATTCAATATTCAAGTTGGCAATCGCAATGTCCATCACCCATTTGCTTTTATCTCTTTCGCCAACAAAGTTCGACAGGGAACGCATTTGTAAAAAAGGAATGTTCTCCTGGAGAGCTACATAATGCAAGGCCGCACCTTCCATTGACTCTACCGATGCATTTAGCTGGTTCCTGTAGTAGTCGATGCGCAAACTGTTTGTGCTGATTTCATTGACTGTAACTCCATCCACAATTGTCAGGCCAGGTGATTTGAGCATGTCGACGTTGTTGGTGAGTTTTCCTTCTTTCCAGGGGAAACTGTTTTTATCTAACAGTCGCAGGTCAAATAGCGTTTTAAAGGTTCCGTCCTCTTCCACACCGACATCGCCTATACTTTCATTTTCAACCAGGACGATCTTACTGAGTGGAAGCCGCTTGTCGAGACAGCCACCAACCCCCGCCTGTAAGACAAAGTCCGGCCGATTATGGGCAATGGACCTTGCTAGGGCAAAAGTGGTACCGACCATGCCCACACCCGTAATGAGTATCTGAACCTTTTTGAACTGCTGATTGTTGATAAAGTCAATTACCGGCCTGATCTCGAACTCGGTGGAAGCACACAGAAGTAACTGCATCCATCAAAATTAAAGCATGGCAGCAAAACGAACTCGTGTAACCTCTCATGTAATTAACAACTCTATAATTTGGCCGTGAGAGTAATGAGTTGACAAGGATTAGTTTTGTAAATTCAACTTTACAATGAGTAATAAAGTAGCCGTCATCCGGCGCGAACATTTCAATGCCGCCCATCGGTTGTACAGACAAGACTGGAGCGACGAAAAGAATAAGGCCACCTTTGGTAAGTGCAGCCTGCCGCATTATCATGGGCATAACTATGAATTGGAGGTGAAAGTGATTGGCGAAGTAGACCCCGTGACCGGTTTTGTGATGGACCTTAAACAGCTTTCGGACCTTATAAACGAAAAAATAGTCGAGAGGTTTGATCATAGAAACCTGAATGTTGATACGGAGGAGTTCAGGCAATTGAACCCGACTGCCGAGAATATATCGGTTGTGATCTATAACCTGTTGCGTCCGCATATTCAACCGTCCCTTGACTTGTTTATTCGGTTATTTGAAACGCCACGCAACTATGTAGAATACCCTGCATAAGCAATAGTCATCATCCATAAAATGTAAACAGAAAATGGGCTATCATAAGAAAGAAGATTTCGATAAGGAAACCACAGAAAAGCTAATTAGTCACTATCACGGTGTAATTGAGATGATTGGTGAAGACGTGGAGCGAGAGGGGTTGATCAAGACCCCACACAGAGTAGCAAAGGCAATGCAGTTTATGACGCAAGGCTATAAACAAGATGCAGTTGCTATCTTAAACAGTGCACGTTTTAAAGAGGATGTCAGTGAGATGGTGTTGGTGAAGGATATTGAGTTGTATTCGATGTGCGAGCATCACATGCTACCTTTTTTTGGAAAGGCACACATTGCTTACATACCGAACGGGTATATAACCGGATTAAGCAAACTGGCAAGGGTTGTGGACGTTTTTGCAAGGCGTCTACAGGTGCAGGAAAGAATGACAACCCAGATTCTGCAGGCTATCAGGCAAAGTTTAAATCCCCAAGGTGTCGCAGTAGTTATTGAGGCTAAACATCTATGCATGATGATGAGAGGGGTGCAGAAACAAAATTCGGTAACAACTACTTCGGCTTTCGACGGTGAGTTTCTAAATAATCATGTCACCAGGAATGAATTTCTGAAACTAATTGCTTCAAAACTGAGTTGATTTGCAACAGCTCGTGAATTGAGCTGACTGCAGTCAAACTAAAATACCTCAAGTACCTTACATTTGGCGTTCAATTGGAATTATGAAGCATGCATTTGTATTTCCGGGCCAGGGAGCACAGTTCCCCGGAATGGGAAAAGCACATTATGAAAACAGTTCGTTTGCTAAGAAGATTTTTGAACAGGCCAACCAACTCTTAGGTTTCCGTATATCCGACGTGATGTTTGATGGAAGTGAAGAAGATCTGAAGCAGACAAAGATCACGCAACCAGCTATCTTTCTACATTCAATTATTGCATATAAAGGTATTGAAAGTGCAAAGCCAGACATGGTAGCTGGTCATTCACTTGGTGAGTTCTCAGGCTTGGTTGCTAATGGAACCCTCAGCTTCGAGAGTGGTCTGCAGTTAGTGAGTATTCGTGCACAGGCAATGCAAAAAGCATGTGAACAAAACCCCTCAACCATGGCTGCCGTTTTGGGATTGGCGGATGAAAAGGTGGAAGAGATCTGCCGTGAAGTATCAACAGAAACAAAAGAAGTAGTGGTTCCGGCGAATTATAATTGCCCGGGACAACTTGTAATTTCAGGAAGTATCAAGGGTGTAGAGATTGCGTGCGAAAGACTAAAAGCTGCAGGTGCCAAAAGAGCGCTAGTTCTACCTGTCGGCGGAGCGTTCCATTCGCCATTAATGGAGCCTGCACGTGCAGAATTAAAGAAAGCAATCGAGTCGACAAACTTCCATACTCCATCCTGTCCCGTGTATCAAAACGTGGTAGCAAAGGGTGTAATCGATAAGGATGAGATCAAACAGAATCTCATAGACCAATTGACCGGTGCTGTGAAATGGACACAGTGTGTGCAAGCAATGGTTAAAGATGGTGCAACCAGGTTTACAGAATGTGGACCAGGCAAGGTTTTGCAAGGATTGATTCTAAAGATCAACAAAGAGGTCAGTGCAGAATCGATAAGCTGAGCAGTTGGGATAATATACTGCTTTCACCAGATTCTTCTTAAAAAATACAGGAGAGCGTTTTATTATATTTAGGGATCTCTTAATCCAAAACTATGAAATATGAAACGGTTATTTACCCTTTCCCTGCTACTCCTTGTATTCGTTAGTGCATTCGCCAAATCAAATGTTGTCGTCTTACCCGCAGAGCCTGCAAAGGTCAATGCCAACCAAATCTTAGTCCCAATCGGTAAGAA
>DATDNL010000655.1:0-5284 GCA_036518315.1 Flavisolibacter sp.
ATAATGGCTAAGATGCCCAGCACTCTGAACAGGCTAGTTGCCTTCCTCCGCCCTGCAGCAGAGAAGAATATAGAAGCGGCTGCGGCCACCATCACTAAGATTGAAAGGGACGAAGCGCTTCTTAAAAACCCGGGAAAATAGGAAACAAAGATTTTTGCTTTTTCTGATTCAGACGCAGAAGAGTTCGAATTAAAAGTATGAATCCACAAGCCCCAGATAATAATGGGAATTAGTAAGAAAACCAGTCCAAGAATTGACATTGAGTTGTTTTTCTGCTGTGTTCGGTTTTCGCCGGCCATTACGCAAAGTTTTGGTTGATGCTGAAGATACGATATTGAAAATACATATGCCACATAGGACTAATATTTTCTCTTGAAGGTTGTCATAACGGTATTCTATCAGAATTCCGACTGATTGGAATCATGTACGTGATCTATGGACGTCTATACTTTAGTGAAAAATTTGGTCATGAAGTTTTTCACCGAGATGTCATTCGATACAGAACACGGCGTAGTAGAGTTCCATTTTGAGCGTATGGGTTTCTCTTCCACTACAGGCTACAACGTTGCCGTCATAACGGGTCAAAATATCACCTACAATTTTGTCATGCAGCCCCGCGACCGTCAGTGGAAGATCGCCGACGCGTCTAAACTTCCCGCCTGGATCATTGCTTTGGAGGAGGAACTGTCTGATTCCCTCAAGGCTCATATTACGAAGGCCGCAAGCGTCTATTGAACCTCTTAGTCCTTTGTGTTGATTGAAGTTCTTAGGTGGGGCGCTCATCGCCATAACCATCCTGGGTTTAACTCTTTTTACCTTCTCTATTTGCCCGGTAGGCCCACCCTCCCTTTATAGTAATCCCAATTCTACATTTTCAGCAGTTGCCTGGTTCTGCTTACAACTTCATGTGCCTACTCAATTCCCCGGGTCGCCATATCTCTCCCTTTAATACCCTTGTGTCCAAAACTATAAGAAAGGTTGGGTTAAGAATAGGATGTCCCATATATGTCCCATATACGTCCCATATATGTCCCATATCTTTAAAGGTATGGGACATATATGAGGCAAATACGGGAGGTATATGGGACATCCATTAATTTGGATAAGGGTGTCCATATCTTTTCCTTCGCTTAGAACTTGGTTTGAATAGTGGTTTAGCAATGCAAAGCACGCGCTTAAGTGGGCTTTTGGGTGGACGTAAGCTGGAAGTAAGTTGGGAGTAGCCATGGTTTAACCAAGCCTTGACCAGTTCAAAAGGATGTGGAGATCGCTTTACGGCAAAGACGTGTTACCCTCGTCGGTCAATCCAGCCCGTTATCATTCTAAAGGGCTTAGCAGAGATTAGAGAAGCGATTAGGCCGGTTTGCGAAACGAGGCCCAAAGACATGCTGCCTTCGAAGTATTGCTCTAAAAGATGGTGATTCGTTACTTCTTCGTAAGCGTGACAACCATAGATCCGTTTTTCAGTTCGACCCTGGCGGTCGCGCCCATACGGTCGGCGATCGGCTCGTACACTCCTCTTATAAATTCGAGAAATTCATCCATGGTTACCATCTTGTTATTGTCGTTGAAATACCGCCGCCACAGTTTCTCATCGGAAACTATTGTCACAGACCCGTCGGAATTTTCTTTTACCTGCACGGCAGGATCAGATGCCCTGCGAGTCAGTTCACTGTGATACATTGCGCCCTGGACCATTGCATTAAAATCGTTGGCGGGATTCCAGGTGGGAGCAAACAATTTCCCAAGATACTTTCCATATTCATAAGGAGTGACGCCCTGTGCTTTCGCGAAATTGATACCAGCACCCATAAAGGCATAGAGTTGAAACAGGGCATTAGAATGTTTCTCTTCAGCTGAGGGAACAATTACCTTGTATTTGTCCTGTGAGAAACCCGCGGCGGTCAAAAAGAAACAAATAGCCAAAAGCAAATAGTTTTTCATAAACATAAAATTGTAGTGTAGTAAAGCTGAGGCTAACGGGATTGCCAATTAAGTTAGGCTTGCCTTTATATTGAAAACAATGATGAGCGTCATTGAAAAAATTGACGGAGGTATGGAGCTCCGCGACCTGGCTTCTGTTGCTTTTTGCCGTACCTCGAAGGACATGGAACGCTGCAAAGAAGATGTGGAGGTATTAAACCAAGCATAGTCGTTTCATTTCTAACGGAAATCTGCATTTCCAACTGACTTCTATCAGGTTATTGCTTATTGAACCATTCTACTTTTGAAATTGGATTTCAAAACCAAAGCTTTCACTCACTTCTAAATAACTGCATATGCTATCAGGAATCTTCTTCTATCCTGTTCGTTCCGCCTGGCTAGACGTTCGCACTTATTTATTTGTTCTACTATTTGCAGCAGGCAATTTGGTGTTGCCACAAGTGTGTCATTTGACACCTTCAGGTGGACAGATTTTTTTGCCGATTTATTTTTTCACACTGATCGCGTCCTACAAATTCGGATGGAAAGTGGGATTGATGACGGCGTTGCTCTCCCCGGTTTTAAACTTTGTTTTCTTCGGGATGCCCATGGCCGCGGTTCTGCCTTCGATCCTCATTAAATCAGCGCTATTGTCGTTAATCGCGAGCCATGTTGCTCAATCCTACAAGAGACTTTCACTGTTCCATTTGTTGCTGGTGGTGCTGGGTTATCAAATCATTGGTTCGGTAATCGAATGGGCATTAACGCAAAGTTTTAGTACTGCAATTGCAGACCTAACAATCGGATTGCCGGGCATGATGATACAAATATTCGGAGGCTGGTGGCTTCTAAAACAACTGGCACGCTATGGCCGACGCTAAGTCTTGGGATGATATCCAAAGCAGGATGAAAGCGATGGTCTTTAGTGAGCCATTCGATATGATCGTTGCCATAGCCAACGGCGGTATTATCCCGGCAGCGATGCTTAATCAACGTTTACAGGTACCGGTGGAGTTGCTAAAGATCAATTATAGAGACAGCAAACAAAAGCCGATATATACGTCACCTCGACTACTGGACGAAATAAACTTCGATGTAAAAAACAAAAAGGTATTGCTTGTTGAAGACAGGGTAAAGACGGGCGCAACAGTGAATTATGCCAAAGAATTACTTAAGGATGCAGCCTTAGTGAAAACGTTCGCGGTAAATGGCAGTGCAGATTATTCTTTATACAACGAAGCATGTTTCAGTTTTCCGTGGATCTTATAAAATCATCATTCACTCATAAACCAAGATTATGAAAAGAAGATATTTCCTGAAAGCTGTTGCACTTACCGGTGTTGCAGCCACTTTCAAATGGTCAGATGGACTGGAAATAATGGCGCAAAATGTAAAGGGCTACGACCTTGTCGCCGTATTGGGCGGAGACCCGGTAACGATGTTTAGAAAAGCGATTGCTGAGATGGGCGGCATGGGAAAGTTCGTAAAGAAGGGACAGAAGGTTTGTGTGAAACCAAATATTGGTTGGGACCGTACTCCAGAACTGGCTGCCAATACCAATCCTGAATTGGTTGGCGAGATTGTTAAACAGTGCCTGTTGGCAGGTGCCAAAGAAGTGGTTGTTTTTGATCATACCTGCGATGAATGGAGAAACTGTTACAGGAACAGTGGTATAGAAAGCGCAGTCAATAGAGCAGGTGGTAAGATCGTGCCTGCAAACGAAGAGTCTTATTATAGGGAAGTGGACCTGCCGAATGGTGTGAAGATGAAGTCCACGAAGATACACGAAGCGATCCTCGACTCTGACGTTTGGATCAACGTTCCGGTGCTAAAAATGCACGGGGGAGCCAAGATGTCTATTTCGCTCAAAAACTTGATGGGCATCGTGTGGGACAGAAGATACTTTCATAGCCACAACCTGCAACAATGCATTGCAGATTGCAACACATTGAGCAAAAAACCCGTGTTAAATGTGGTAGATGCTTTCCGCGTGATCAGGTCAAATGGTCCGCAGGGAAGGACCGAGGCCGACGTTGCGTTGACAAAGGGTCTTTTTATTTCCCCTGACAGTGTAGCCATAGATACGGCTGCTATCAAATTTTATAACCAGATTTCGGAAATGGATTTAGAGAATGTAGAACATGTAGGGAAGGCAGAAGCACTCAAGATCGGTACGACCAAGATTGAAAGTTTAAATGTCAAACGGATTAAAGTATAAAAATGAGATGCCAGTTCCTATCAAAAACCACAACCATTTATTTGCTTTTTGCGGTTTTAGCCATGAGTTCCTGTTCATTCAGTTATTCGCTGTATCGTGACGCTAACGGAAGAACGCAAAAGGTAAAAATGATGAATCCAAAGCCCGAATGGCGGTTAGCTTATTGAAGACAGCATTCCCGCTAATCTATGATATCTAAACATTTGAAGCATGTTGAAGAAGATACGTGTCGGCTTGTCGTTGGTCATTTTCTCACTTATCACCATCTATTTTTTAGACTTTGCTAACCTTGCACCGCGACAATTACACGAGCTAACGAAACTACAATTGATTCCCGCTCTTCTCGCTTTGAACCTGGTTGCACTTTTGATTATCATTGGCATCACCCTCCTTTTTGGCAGAATTTATTGTTCATCACTCTGCCCCATGGGCATCTTCCAGGATATTGTTTCATGGGTAGACAGAAGATTTCACCGCAAAAAGAAATACCGTGCATTGAAAGAAAGGCCTTTACTGAGGTGGTCAATAGTTGCAATTACAATCCTTGCTTTTTTCGGTGGCGCTTCGGCCGTTGTCAGTATACTGGATCCTTATAGTGCCTACGGAAGAATGGCAACCAATCTTTTCAAGCCTTTGTATCTCGAAGGCAATAATCTTATCGCGTGGATCGACAATTACCTTAAGCACTACCGCTTTTATAAAGTGGATGTTTTCTTTACAAGTATAGCTGCAGTGACGCTCGCGAGTGTAACCTTCTTAATCATTGGATTTCTTGCCTACAAATGGGGCCGGGTTTACTGCAACACCATTTGCCCCGTAGGAACAGTACTTGGGTTTGTTTCAAAGTTTTCACTGTTTAAGATTCGTATAGACGCCAGTAAATGCAACAGTTGCAGCCTTTGTTCTCTGAAATGCAAATCGTCCTGTATAGACTCTGCCGGTCAGAAAATTGATTATAGCCGTTGCGTGGATTGTTTTAATTGTTTGCAGGTTTGCAATCGAAAGGCAATGAAGTACCGATTGGCGTTCATTCCTGAAAACTCTTCTCCGGTCAATGTTAGCGAAGGTGAGTACAAGGCGACGCGCAGGCGGTTTTTTGGATTCTTGCTGGCCGGAATTGCAGGGGCTCAGAGACTGTTAGCT